>JAJDES010000204.1 GCA_029259675.1 Planctomycetota bacterium | reverse complement strand
GCGCTTCATCAAGTTGGTCGGATTGGAGGGCTTCGAAAAGTCTTTCCCCAGCGAACTCTCCGGCGGCATGAAGCAGCGCGTTGAATTTGCGCGCGCACTCGCGGTCGATCCCGATGTGCTCTATCTCGACGAACCCTTCGGAGCCTTGGATGCCTTGACCCGGCTGGAGATGCGCGCCGAGATCCTGCGCATTTGGCGCGAGACGAAAAAGACCTGCATCCTGGTCACCCACGATGTGGAGGAAGCTGTAGAACTCGCGGATCGCGTCGCCGTCATGACGCGCAGGCCCGCAACGATTCATTCGGTCCTGGACAATCCCCTGCCGCGCCCGCGCGATGCGGACTGCAAAGAATTCCGCGAACTAAAAAGCCAGATCTACGAGATCCTCGGCGTCAAGCGCGAGTACGCCTCCTAGGCAAAGATCGCTTCCAGCTGAACGCAGCGCCTGAATGGCTTGGAGCGCAGGCCGAAAAGATTGCTCGCCTCCGATCGGTCAAGTTCAGGGTCCCGTGGGTGCCGCGCGCACCGAAGTCACATGCTCACTTCACGAGCGCCAGCGGGACCGCATTGCTGACCAAGCTCATGCCGCTGGCCCCATCAAAGGCGTAGAAGGCGTGATGCAAGGTTGCACCGGCAGTGAATCCGCCGGGATAGCGCGGAATCTGAAGCGTCACCGTTGCACGACCCTGGTCATCGAAGACTCCGACAGCCCGTTCACCGCTTTGAGCGAAGCGCTTGGAACGAGTCAACCAGAAGTAGGGATCCGGATTGATGGGAATGACCAGGCCACCACCGGCACTCAAGCCTGGGCTCGCACCCGATGCTGATCCGACGACAACATAAGCCCAGCAGGCGTGCTCAGAACCGGCATCCAAATTCAATACAAGCTGCCCGCCCGCTCCAACCGGGATGCTGCTTGTATCGGAACTCAGCAAGTCGGGCACAAAGTCGAATACGTAAGCGGCCCCCGCCTCCTCCGCACTGTCGTCATGTTCATCACCGTTGACCAGGTTCGCATCGCTCCATTCGCCGGCCGCACCCACCACGAGCTGGTTTCGAGACATGGCGAGCGTTAGCCCGAAGAGATCCTCTTCGCCCGCATTGGAAGCCTTGAGCAGATCCGATTGGCTCCAAGTAGCTCCATCGCGCTCAAAGACATAGGTCGCGCCCGAAGCGAGGGCGATCGCGCCTTCCAAGTTTGCACCAACGGCGATCCGCTCCCCTGCAATGGCTACATCGGTACCGAAGCGGTCATTTTCATCGGGATTGGATGCCTTCAAATAGGCTTCTTGAATCCATGTCGAACCGTTGTGCACGAAGAGGTAGGCAGCTCCGGATCTTGCCGGCCCCGTATTGGATTGATCTCCATTAACACCAATTCCTGCACCGCTCTCAAACTCAGAACCAACCACGAGTGTTTTGTTTGATAGCGCGACTGCGGCGCCGAATTGGCCGCCTTGCGCCGTGTTCGACGCTTTTAAATAGGCCTCTTGCTGCCAACCGGAAGGGCCCCTTTCGAAGAGATAGCAGGCCCCAGCCAAGAGGAGGCTATTATCCTGCTCATTGCCATTGACTCCGACCGCACTGCTAGCCTCGAACGGCGCCCCAACCGCCAAGCAGTTGCGATCGAGTGCAATCGAGCTTCCGAATCGATCACCGAAGATCTGGGGCAAACCGACACCGTCTGGATTGGAAGCCTTGATGTAAGCTTCTTGATTCCACGCTTGCCCGGTGGACTCAAATACATAGACGGCACCCGCATCCTGTTTGCTGTTGTCAAGCGGGTCGCCGTTAATTCCGGCACTGGCACTGGACTCCAGTCTCGCACCCACAGCGATTGTGTTATGGAACACAGCGACGGAGAAACCGAATTCATCCCCGCCGTCCGGGTTCGATGCCTTTAGAACGTCTTGCTGGCGCCATTGTGAACCGTCTCTAACGAACACAAAGGCCGTCCCCGAATTGGGTGTTCCACTGATCGTTCCATCTTGTCCAATGGAGCTGTGCGCCGATCCAACGACGATGGTGTTGCCGGATATCGCGACAGAGGTGCCGAATTCGGCACCCGGACGAGGGTCGGGTGCTTTCAAGTAGGCCTGCAGCCTCCATCTGTCCGCGTGCTGTGCAAAGACGTAGGCCGCTCCCGAATTGGACGCCCTGTTGTCGGTCGGATCTGCGTTGACGCCCCCATACGAACTATCTTCGTGTGGAGCGCCGACGACGATGGTGCCGCCCGAGATTGCGATTGAGTAGCTGAAGTTGTCAAACGTATCCGAGCTAATCGCCTTGAGATAGGCAGTTTGCTTGGGTGAGCTTGAAAGCAATGTCTGCAGCGACAGCTTGCACTCTTCTGCTGTTAGCCGGCCTTCGCCACTTCCATAGCAAGTAGGCGAATTAGGCGGAAACACACGCTGTGCTTCAATCGAGCTAGCGAGAACGAACAAAAGAGCGGTTGCGACCACCCATTCAACGTCCGACCAAGTCTTAAAAACTCTTTTTGAATGCAGCATGACAGGATTCGCCTTTTTGGTGACAGCTACAGAAGGAACTCCATCTAGTGACGGAATCACTATTGAAGGGGTTCCACAATTTGGATGCCCAAGGTCTATGCACTGTCCTAGGCAAATTGGTTCTGACCTAGCACCTTTTGCGGGGCGCCCAAGTGAAATTAGTCGAGCGTGAGGGTGCCGCGAATCCGATTCGCCTCCACAATCGCCTTGTTGCTTTACTTGGAAGCCACGCTTACCACCAATCGTACATTTTGAAATCGGGCCGGATGCCGCATCCATTTCGCAGAGCGTGCGCCGGGAAAAATGTGGCTCGCTTCGCAGAATCAAATTTGCTCTTTAGACGCGCAGAGGCTTGAGGTCTGCGGACCTGGAAATTCGAGTCCGCCATCTGAAGGGGTCTAGTATTGCTCTGTATTTTCGCCTGCATCTTGCAGCTTGGGCCGCTCCCGTAAGTACAAGCGCGGTACTCAAGCGCTGGGCCGATGATCTTCGGAGCACAAGCACTCAAATTGCTTGCGCGTTGGCCCAGACTGCGCGCAACCGAGCAGAATCGCGCTTGCATGAAAAGCAACTTTGCGGGCTTCCCGATCCCGACGAAGTTCTCAGGCACAGCCTGAATAGGTGCTAAGTCAGCGCACTTCTCGGCCCTGATCAAGCCAGCTCCATGGACGCTCACCTGAGAGCAAAGGCGGCAGGTCCGCTGGAAGCATCTTCGCCCGGCTGAAATTCCCCCAAAGAGGATCCCAGGAACTGGGGGGGGGGGCGAAGTGGAGCGGCTGAAGGGATTTGAACCCTCGACATCAACCTTGGCAAGGTTGCGCTCTACCACTGAGCTACAGCCGCGTCCGTTGTCTTCGGCAGTCAGTGTTTCGGCATTCGCCGGGCTGTGACTGGCTGAAGAGCGGGAAAAGGTACCAATTGATTTCCAAGAGGCAAGCCTTCGCTGTCAGCTTGGGCAATCTCGACCTGAGGCCTGGCGCCAAGCAGCCCCACAGGCGGCCCCAGAGCTGACATTCGCAAGTTGTACGGGCTCCGGGATAGCTAGGAATTCGCTCTGCTGCCGGACCTGGCGATTTCCGCGCCGACCCATTCTCCCGCACGTTTGGCGGCTATCGCCAGCGGCTCTCCCAGTGCCAATCCCGCCGCAAGCAGGGAAGCGAAGCGGCAACCCGAACCGTGTATGCCGGCCCCGGGAACGCGTGGGTGCTCCAGCCATTGGGGCTCCCCATGGCGCTCCCAGCACATGTCGCGCACAGGGTCTTCAGCACCGTGCCCGCCCTTGAGCAGCACGGCTCCCGCGCCCAACTCCAACAAAGCGCGCGCCGCATCCAGACGGCACTCGAAACTCACCAGGCTCTCCACATCCGCTCCAACCAAGCGCGCGGCCTCGGGCAGATTCGGTGTCAGCACAACTCCCTGTGCAATCAATTCGCTGCGCAAGACCGCGATCCCCTCCTCAGCGAGGAATTCCTCACCGCCGGATGCGGCCAAGACCGGATCCACAACCATGGGGCGAGCCCCCCTTGCGCTCGCCAATTCGGCAGCGCAGCGAACGGACTGCGCGCCCGGCAAAAGGCCCGTCTTCAGCGCTGCAGGTCCTCGGCGCAGCCACGACTGCGCCTCCTCCGGCCAGGCCGGCCGCGCTCGGACCGACTGTACATGCTGCCCATCCTGCTCGGTCTCAGCCGTAACGACGCATTCCGCAGGCACTCCCAGAACTTGCGCGGCGCGCCGATCGGCGTCCACACCGGCACCTCCAGTGGGATCGTGACCGGCCAACACCAGCAACCAGCGTCCCGGTGAAGGCTCGTTCGGTGTCATTCGGTTAGGGGTGAGCCCACGCGGAACTCGGCAGCTTCCGCTTGCGGCCCTTCGCCCAGCAAGCGCAAAGCGCGCGCGCGCAGTTCGCGCTCAGTTCGCAGCAGCACTTCTTCACTGGCATCTTTCAAAACCAACTGGCCGCCGGCTACGCGACCGTGTCCGCCGTAGGAACCGGCGCCGTCCAAAACTTTTTCAAGGATCGGGTACGCCGGTCTGAAGTCGCGCTTGGTGCGCACAGAGAGGTGGTAGCGGCCTTCGTAGGCACCCCCCACAAAGGACCATTGGCAGTCGTCCATGCGCAGAAAAAAGTCGGCCATCTCCGCAATCCACTCGGGATTGGAAACCTCCCCCAAGAGGCCCAAAATGAGCGGACCGTGCTTGCGAGCCAAGCGCAGCGAACTCGCCAATTCGCGATAGTAAAGGGCCGGCAGTGGCGGCGTTTGAATGCGCGCCAACTGGCGTTTGTCCGCGCGCTTGAGGCAGGCGTAGTAAGCCTCTTCATCAAGTGGCGTTGAGTTGTGCGACAAATCACCCGTGTCGAAGCGGATGCCGCAAAACAAGCTGGTGGCCGCGTGCGTGTCGAGTTCCAAGCCAGCGTCTCGAACGTACTCGTAAACGAGGCTCGAGGTCGCACCCACATCCGGCCGGACATCACTGTGCATCGCTTGGCTATCGCCTTCGCAAGGTTCGTGATGATCGATTACGGCCAGGAACGGCAGGTCGTCGGGAACGACCGTATGTCCGAAACCCGGCTGGCTGTCGACCAGAACAATCGCATCGTATTCGCTGCGATCGATTTCGTCGTAGTTTTCGAAATTCAAGCTCAGCTCACGAATCATGGCCAGGTTCTCGGCTCGCTGCACGCGGCCGACGGTGGCCACTTGCGATTCGCGCGCCAGCCCGTGCTTAAACAGGAATCGCACTCCGACCAAGGCTCCCAGCGCGTCGGGGTCGGGCGAGCTGTGGGTCAAAATCAGAATCTTGCCCGTGCCGCCCTTGGCGCCGATTTCGAATAAAGCGTGGCGCAGCTTTTCGAACTGAGTTCGATCGCCGTCATCTGCATCGCGTGTGGACATTGATTTGAGTGCGTCCGCGCCGTAGCAACAGAGGGAAGCGTCTCCGGGCGCAGATCCCGCGCAGGGGTTGCGAGACCGCGAGGCTTGGACCCCCGGCAGTTTAGGCGCTACGGCTCGTCCGGATCCCGTGGATATCGATGCTTTCTATGGGACGGGCCGCCGCGGTGGAACAGGCCCAATCGAAGGGTGCCGAGGAAGTCGGACTCTAGAAGCCCTTATCAACCAAGAACTGGATGCTGGCTAGGATTTCGGCCCGACCGTGACGCGGGTTGAGTTCCAGCACGCGAGAAGCGGTGCGCGGCACGTAGCTGGCGACTAGCTTGAAATCAACCTCGCCCAAACCGAGCGGCATTTCAGATTCCTCGGCGGCATCCTGCAGGTGGATGCCAAGCATCTTGGAACCGAACTGTTCCAACCATTGACCGGGTTCGGGCAAGCCGCACTTGGAACGCATGTGAACATGCCCCACATCGTGCCAGTATCCGAGACCGCGCGTTCCCAGGTCATCGAGCATCCAACCCATGGCATCCAGGCCCAGGAGGTCGTCCAATTCGGATCCGGGTTCGATGGCGAAGCTCGTCTCCGGGAATTCCTGCATCAACAGATGCAAAGAGCGGCAGAGGTGCTCGACTTGTGTTTGACCGCCGCGCTGAACGCGCTGTACAAAATCGCGAACTTCCAGTGCCATCGCCTCATTGAGGCCGTCCTTGAGAATGCGCGCTTCGAGGGCGTCGGCCTCCGCACGCAATTGGTTGTCCTCAACTTTGCTGCCGCGGACGACAACGACGGGGCACTGCCAATTCTGAGCCAAGCGCACGTGGCGGCGCACAGAACTGATGGCTCGCTCGCGCTCATCCTCCGACAAGCTGCCGAGGCGGTGGGCGGCCATACTTCCGTTGCGGGCATCGCGGCAGCCGGCGACCAAGGATGAAATGGCGACACTCGTCTCGCGCACGGAATCATCGAGCCCCTCCATACTCGGAGGAACTTCGCTCAGGCCCAACTCGATACGGCGAAAGCCCATGGCCACGGCCGCAAAAATCTGATCTTCGATCTTCGCTAGGCGAGTACCGAAGCAGGCAGTCGAAAGGACAAAGTCGTTCGGGATCCCGGGAGAGGTCAAGGGGCTAATGCGAAGGGACTAGGGGGAAGTTAGCCGGCAACACTTCACAGACCATTTCGACAATTGCGGCCTCTGGAGTGAGACCTGATCAGAATTGAAACCGTCCGCGGCGGGCTCCCGAAGCGCGTGGTGCGCCCCAGGGCTCCTCCGTAGCCCCCGCGTCCGAGTGTCATACCCAAAACACAACTCGCTTTGCAAGCAAGGGTTAGAGAATGAAGCCGGGCAACCGGGGATGAGCGCAAACCCAATCTTGAGTCGCCGAAGGCAACCTCGGCACGCAACCCGAACAAGCAAAAAAAACGCGACTGCGGACTTCGAACTGCGTGCACGGGCTGGAAAAAATGGCCGATCACGCCCCCACCACTACCCGTGGTAGTCCTTCACAAAAACAGGCCTCAGCTTGTGCACGCGTCGCCTCCACCGGAGACCTTCAATCGGTTTTCTTGGAGTGCGCGAGCCGATATGGCGCCTCGATCTGAGCCTGAGAGCTCCGAACAGATTGGGCAACGCTGCCCATCTCAAATCCGGCTCCACCTCGCATATGGGGCCACAAAATACTCGCGCCCCAAATCAGTTGCCGATGCGATTCAGACGCGGATGTCGGACTGAACCTCGCCCAGATCAGCGCGAGTCGCCAAGGCCGGGTCGACTTCGTCGCGTAGGAATTCTTCGACTTGCTCCGGCGCGCGTCCCACGAAACGCGAACCTTCCAAGAGTTCTTCCAAATTGCCGGCTACGGCTGCAAAAGTGGGGTCGCCCTTCAGCAGCTCGCGCAGGGGGTTGGGCTCGCCGCGATGAATGGCCTCCGATGCGCTGCGACTGTGGCGACGAATGGCCTCGTGTGCGTCCTGACGATCGGCGCCGGCCTTGACCGCCTCCATCATGAGTGCTTCGGAAGCTAGGAACGGCAGCTCTTCGTCGAGGTGAGCGCGCACCACTTCGGGGTGCACGACCAAACCGCGCGCCACGTTGAGCCATAGGGACAGCACCGCATCGGTTCCGAGGAACATCTCGGCCAAGCTCACGCGGCGATTGGCCGAATCGTCCAGGGTCCGCTCAAACCACTGATTGGCCGCCGTTTGCGCCGTGTTGTCGAGCGCGGCCATGACCAAGCGTGAGATGGAACAAATTCGCTCGCAGCGCATGGGGTTGCGCTTCCAGGGCATGGCCGAGGAACCGATTTGCTTGTCTTCGAAGGGTTCTTCGAGTTCGCGCCGACCGGAACTAAGGCGAACGTCGCAGGCAAATTTATGCGCGGTTTGAGCGATGCTTGAAAGCGCCTGCCCCACTCGAAAGTCCAGCTGCCGAGAATACGTTTGGCCGGTGATGATGAACCCGCGCTCAAAGCCCATGCGCTCGGTAACTTGGCGATCGAGTTCACGAACCTTTTCGTGGTCGCCGCCGAAGAGCTCCATGAAACTGGCTTGCGTGCCGGTCGTGCCCTTGACGCCGCGAAAACGAATCATCCCGCGCGCGTGCTCAAGATCGTCCAAGTCAAACAGGAGCTCTTGCAACCAAAGGCAGGCGCGCTTGCCCACAGTCGTAGCTTGGGCCGGCTGATAGTGCGTCAGCCCCAGGGTAGGTAAATTGCGCCAGCGCCATGCGAAATCTCGCAAGGCGGCCATGACCGCCACGACTTGCCTACGCACGATGTCCAGGCCGTCGCGCAGGACAATCAAGTCGGTGTTGTCGCCCACATAGCAAGAAGTTGCACCGAGATGGATGATCGAGCGCGCTTCGGGACACTTGTCGCCCCAGGCATGAATGTGCGCCATCACATCGTGACGCAATTCGCGCTCGTAGCGGGCCGCACTGGCGTAGTCGATGTCGTCGAGGGTGCTGCGCATCTCCTCCAACTGGGCGTCCGAAATGGCCAACCCGAGACTTTGCTCGCTTTCGGCCAACGCCAACCACAACCGGCGCCAAGTGCTGAACTTCTTCTTGTCGGAGAAGTTCGCGCTCATTTCGCGCGAGGCGTAGCGCTCAGCCAGGGGGCTTTTGTAGGTGTCTCGATCTTCACTGCTCACGCCATTTACCTCATTGCCGGTTTGCGATGCTCCGCTGCGCAATCCGTGCTGAAGCGCACAGCAAGGAACGTACGCCCCCATTGGACAGCCCAAGTGCGCAGTATAACGAGCACGGATTGCGGGGCACAATTGCGGTCGTCCGCGCAGCCGCTCTGGTGGATCCGGGCCGCAAGCTCAAAACGCGGTAATGCTCGCCAGGAAGGCGGCTGCCAAGCAACACACCAGGCCACCCCAAAAACGACGTTGGAGCTTGGCTCGGTCCAGCATGAACAGTGGGGAGCTTGCGGCCGCAACACTGGCGACCCAGGCCGCTGCGCTCGTATCGGTCAAGACGTCCATGATGGACGCGTGCCTGCCCGTCCAGGACTGATGCCACTCATCCAGGATTCCCGCGCAGGCGACGCAGACCACAATTCCGAGGACATGCTTGCCGGGCAATCGCGGCCAGCCGCCTGCGCCTCGCTTTAGCGTCAAACACAGGATCAGCGCCAGAAGGCCGAAGAGCGGGATGTGCGCTCCGTTGCTCAAGAATGCCCACAGCAACGAGCGCGGACCAAGCTCAACTTTTTGCTCGCTCAAGAACCAAATCAGCGCCAACCAGGCCAAGGCGAGAATCAGTGCCAAGCCCCTGGGCAAGCGCAGCAGAATTCGCCCGGTGCCCCGCAAGATCGCTGCTAAGCCCGTTGCGCGCACAGGCGGCTCGTGTTGCGACGGCGTGTTACTTGGGGCCGCCGGCGGCGCAGAATCGCGATTCGAGTCTTTTTGCACTTAGCAGTTCATCCAACAGCCGATTTTGAATGCGGGCTGCTCTACGCAGATGGGTTGTCGCCCGGCGATTGGAAATGCCGCACGGCAACAATGGCAATCCCCAGGCCGTCGCTTGAGGCGCGCGCACTCAGTTCATCCACTGTCTCGCGCATTAGAAACAGGCCGCGGCCGCGGGCATCCTCAAGATCCGGGGGCTCTTCGCTCTTCAATAGCGCGCTCACTTCGCCCGGGTCACCTCCGCCTTGATCGCTTACGGTCATGCGCCACGACCCGGAGCTCAATTCAAATTCGAGCCCCATTTCAACCGGAGTGATCAAGTTTTCCTCCGACATGGCTCCACCGCCACCGCCGTGGTCCACCACGTTGGCCAGGAGTTCCGAAACGACCAGACACAAACTGTCGATTTCGCCCTGAGCCACACCTTCCATGCGTGCGAAGTGGCGAACCTGGTGTCTAACGATGCGCACACCCCGATGCGTTGCCGGCATGCGCAGCGAGAGAGCTCGCGTCCACTCGGGGGCCGTCATCGAACGGCCTCCACCGCCAGGGAAAGATCCAAGGCCGGCGCTGAATGCGTCAGGGCCCCGATTGAAATTCGATCCACTCCCGATGCGGCCACCGCTGCGAGATTTCTGGCGTCGATACCGCCGGACGCTTCCAATTCCAATTCGCGCCCTTCCGCTTGGGCCAATTGCCTCAGGCGCGGGCCCACGTCGCGCATGGCGTCCGCGTCAAGGTTGTCCAGCAGAATGACATCAGCCCCGGCGCCGGCCGCCTGCTCAGCCTCGCCTGCGTCGCGCGCCTCGGCAGTGATGCGCACAGCCGGGCCGACATCCTCGCGCGCATTCCTTACCAATTCGCCCAGGCTCTTACCGGACAGGTCCAGATGGTTGTCCTTGATCATCACTTCGTCGAACAAACCGATGCGATGATTTTCACCGCCACCGCAGCGCACCGCATATTTCTCCAATGCGCGCAGGCCCGGCGTGGTCTTGCGCGTATCCAGGATTCGAGCGCGTCCGGCAGCCAAGCGAACGTATTCAGCTGTGAGCGTCGCAATGCCCGACATGCGCTGTAAGTAATTCAAAGCCGTGCGCTCGGCCAAAAGCACGGCTCGGGCGTCGCCACGAAGCTCGGCAACGACCGATCCGGGAACGACTCGCTCTCCATCTTGGATCAGACACTCGAATTCGATCTTCGAGCTGCACAGCTCAAAGACGCGCTGAAAGATGTCCATGCCCGCCAATACGCCGCCGGCCTTGGCCGTCAACTTGGCCCGGCACTGGGTACCCTCCGGCACAGTCGATAGGCTTGTCAGATCGCCGCCGCCCTGATCCTCCACCAGAGCCGCCGCAAGCATGCGATCCAAGTCATGGGCCGACATGCCGCCCCCCAGAGCAGACTTGGCCAATCCACCCAAGGACTGACTCGGACCTGCGGTCGTTTCGATTTTTGTGTCCACGGTTGGTTGCGAGTCTAAGCAACCGAGTCGGGTCCCTGGGAGCCTCGGCTTGGCTAGCTGACCTTTGGGCGACGAAGCCGGCTCCTATCGCGCCCCATTGCGAGCCAACTCCGCCTCGAAAATCGCCCTCAATTCGAAACCGACGCGACTGACGCCCCCCAAGCCCCTTGGAGGCCAAGGCCATCAACAGCCCCTAGAGATTGGCTATTGGAGCCATCACAGGCTGAATCGCAAACGGCTGCCTTCCCGGAGCCGTTCCGAGTTCTCAGCTTGTTGCCCACCGCCGCCCGCCGAACCGCCTCTCCGGGGTCCCTCGGCCCAAGGGCCATGGATCGGATCCCTAGCGCAATTTCCCAGGCGCAGGCGCGCGGCCGGAAGGGGAGGACCCCAGTGGACCGGGCAAGCTCCCGGCTCGCTCGCGCAGCCATCCGAGGACCCGGCGCTCGGTGATTTCTCCAATTCCGGGGATCTGTGCGAGTCGAGGCAGCCGGGCTCCCGGCACGAGCTCCTCCCGCGCCCGAACCAAGGCCCGCGCCCTCGTATCCCCCAGCCCCGGCAACAGCCGCAGCTCGCGAACGCTCAAACTCCCCCACAATTCGTCCACCGGATCGCCTGTGGCAGAGGACCCGATGAGCCCCGTCGCATGGCCAAGGCCGGCGATCGATGGTTCGAGCGATCCTGTGAACGAAGCGTTGTTCCGCGCCAGGTCCCATTCGCGCGAGAGACCGAGTCTCCCGGCTACCAGCTCTGCTTGCGCGGGAAAAGGATCGCGATGACGCTCGAAGGCCAGCAGCATGGCCACGAGTAGAAATCCGATCCAGAGCCAGGCCCACCATCCGTTCTCGATGTTTGCTTGCACGTGGAGTGTGATCGCCGTGAAGCTCTCACGGTTGCCGCGCAACTTCGAAAAACGGGCGCGCAAGGCGCCTTCGGAGAAAAGGATGTGTCAGGCCAGCTTGGCCGAGAAACCGTACTCCCCAAGCAAACGCTGCCCCATGCCTCCACCGTGTTGAGCATCCAATTCGAGCTGCAGTCTTTGCACGATGCCCGGCATGGCCGCGGAAATGGGAGACCCCTCTTCCAGCTCCAATACCGACAAGCGCCGATTTACCGAACGTCGGACGCTCTTGTCTTCGGGCAGCCATCCCAACAACTCAGGTGCACGTCCAAGAAAGCGTTCGCAAACGTTGCCGATGCGCTCCGCAGTGCGCAGGCCTTCCGCCTCGTCGAAGCAACGATTGATTAATAGCAACGGTTTGAAGTGCGGCTTGCGAGAAAGCAGCACTTTCAAGAATGCATAGGCATCGGTCATCGCTGTTAGATCCGGCGTCGTCACAATCAATACTTGGTCGCATGCACCGGCAAGCGAAACAGTTTGATCCGAAATCCCCGCTGCGGAATCCACGAGGAGATAACTGTACTCGTATTCCAGTTCCTCCAACCCGCAAGCGATTAGGTGCAATTCGTACGTCGAAAGCCCAGCCATGCGCGACACACCCGAACCGCCCGCAATCAAATCGATGTTGTTGCCGCAACGAGTCACAACGTCGCGCACGCCGGAACGGCCTTCAACAACATCCACGAAGGTCTTCTTGGGTGATACGCCTTGCAAGATATGGGCATTGCCCACGCCCAAGTCTGCGTCCACCAATAGCACGCGCCCCATCCGGCACAGGTGGGCGGATAGCGCCGCTGTGATAACGGACTTACCCGTTCCGCCCTTGCCGCTCACGATGCAAAGCGAGCGCGCCCTGGGTGCGCCGGCCCCGTTCCTTGGAGCAACAAGCACGTTCTCAAACGCGCTTTGCGTTTGAATACGCTTGCGCGCGAATCCCAGGAGCTTGCGTGCCTGGTCCCAATTCATCGCATCTGGACGGCCTGCACAGGTATGTGGCGAACCCTTGATGAGAGAAGCAAAGGATAGGGCTCCCAGGTGAGGAGCCGATTCATACGCATGTAGCGTGCGACATCCCGGTGCCGTGTCCAAGGGCTCAATCGCGCCAGGGGCAGCCGCCGGTCCTCAAATCAGTCCCAGGGGCCTATTTTTGGATTCGGAACCACAATGCAGCAGCGTTGCACGCTTCGTTGAAGTGCTCGCTCGGCAGCTCAAAAAGCCTGTAATTACGGGCCGTACGGAAAATCGAACGACCGGCGGGCAGCGACGGCACGCCACGTCGCGCGCACACCTTACATTTCTGTATGCAAGGGTCAGAGCTTGGAAAAAACGTGCTTCAAACCGTACTCCGGAACCCTGTGCGTCCGGCGTGATAGCAACCCGAAGCCGATTGACTCCGAAACCAGTCAGCTCGAAGGCTACTTGTGTCGCAGGAATCCCAACCCGTCCCGCGGATCACAACGGGAACCGTGAATGCGATCAATCCGCCTGGAAGGCCTGGATTTCCTCGGGCGTGAGGATGTCACCACGGCTGCTCGAATAACTCCCTTCGGGGACATCGGGCAACTCCGGCAGATCGTCTTCAAGCTCGGCTTCTGGCTCGAGAGAGTCTTCGGCCTTGCGACCAAACGCACTCGCCCCCATGCCGCCGCGGACATGCACGGCTTCCGCGTCCAAGCGAGTTCCGATTAGGCGCACATGTCGCACCAGGGCTTCTTCGACGAACAAATCAACTTGAGCGGAACTGCGCAAGTAGCGCGGTGTGTAGTCGGGAGCGACCGAGGCGTGCAGGGCCTCATCAATCCAATCCAAGCGCGCAAGTTCCCCGCCGCGAAAACTCCATTGCGCACCCGTGCTGTGAACGCGCAACTCAAGCTCTTCATCAATGCGCGCCAATTTTTCGAAACACTCGCGCGCAATGTGTTCCCGTTCGGGAGGAAGCTGGGCCAAAAAGGCTTCTGCTGAAATATCTTCGCCAACGCTTGAGCTTGAAGTACCAAGCGAGGGGTCCATAGCCGAGAGATAAATGTTCTCACCGCGGGCGCTGCGCAGCAGCCGAACTTCAAACAGCTCCACACTTCCCTGCTGCAATGGATGCAACCGATCCATCAGATACTCGTCGAAACTCTGGGCAATCAAAATAACCCGGGGCTCGAGATCGACGCGCAGTCGCGGCGCATCTAAGTGCACGGGAAGCACCGTGGCATTGCGTCGGGCAAAGGCCAGAGCTTCGACCGCACCCATCACCGGCTCGTCGCCGCTACCTTCCACCAACAGCACCATGACCAGGCGCCCACTGCCCTCGACTCCGACCATGTCCGCGCGATGGGCTCCACCCAATTCAAGATCTCGATCGAGAATCACAAGACCCGGAATGCAACGTTCCAGCGCGCCCTGCAGAGTGACCAAATACGTTTCGCCGGACTGCCCCAGACCGCCAGGGCATTCGCTCTTCTGTGCCTCGCGTCCGCTTTCGATATTTTCGGTCATGAGATGGCTCCTACCGCTCGCAGCTGTGTGAGGCCCGTGAGATTCTCCTTAGGCGAGCGGGCATGGGTCTATTCAAGTTGGCTGCCCGCAATCACACAAGGCCGGCGACCCACCAATTTAGGGACCGGTCCGCCTAGGCTCGGGGCCGGTGACTGGGAAATGGCCCGAATTGCCGCCGACGATTGGGGCTTTTGAGATCCTAGTCTCCGCGTGCAGAGCCCCCGAAGCGACTTGGCACCCGCCGCTCTTCGCGCGTGAAGCATCACCCGCACAAGGCCGTTCCCAGGTCCCGAAGCGGGGGATTTCCCCGCTCAGGGCCGATGCGCCTGCCCCAAGCGCTCGCGCATGCTTTGAGCATGCAGATAGGTCAGCGCCAGGGCCAATGCGTCGGTTGCGTCATCGGGGAGCGAGATCTCCGTTCGCAGCAAGCTGGACACCATCCTGGCCACCTGCGGCTTGCTCGCGGCTCCGTTGCCGACGACGCACTTCTTGACCGAAGCAGGCGAATATTCGAGCACCTCGGCTCCCGCGCGGGCAGCCAGCGCCAGGACCAGGCCGCGCCCCTCGCCGATTCGTAGGGCGCTTTTGACGTTTCCGGCCACAAAGGCGGTCTCCACAGCCACAACTCGAGGCCGCAAGTTGGCAATGATGTGCTCGACACCTTCGTGCAGCCGGCCCAATCGCTGTGAGGGCGACCACTTGGCGGGAGCGCGCAAAACCCCCGCTGCAAGCAGCCGCGGCCCGTCATCGGCTGCGAGCAGAGCTCCGAAACCCAAGACTCGCGTTCCGGGATCGATGCCGAGCACGACCGGAAACGGGCAATCAACGGGCACCTTCGGCACCTCGGGGAGGTCGTGGCCTTTGCTTGAAGTCACTTGGGGTCGATTCTGAGCGGGAATGTGCTGCTCAAGGCTCCGTTTGGATTTGGGGGTGTCACCAGCGAATTTCCGCATCTCTTGCGGGCCCGTGCCCGAGCGGGTGCTGAAAAAGCGAAGGGAACTTCCGGGTCACACCCCTGGCAACCTACGCTTTGCGGACCGGACGACCAAGCTTCCCGCTTGGGTGCAGGCCATGCCCAATCCAGATCAGAAACATCCGCTCCGCGCGCCTCTCGATGCGCCCACCGCGCATTCCGAAATGGCCGCGGACCCAAAGCGGCCCCCGCAAGAGATGCGGGCCAGCGCCATCATCGTTGCAGCGGGAAATTCCACTCGCATGGCAGGGGCCGGCACCAGCCGCAAGCCTTGGATTCAGCTTTGCGGTCGCCCGCTGATAGATCACACATTGCAGGCCTTTGACTCGACCCAAGGAATCTTGGAAGTGATCTTGGTTGTGCATGCAGCTGACGTGGAAGCATTTGAGCAGCGCGCCAGGCAAACGCCTTGCTATGCCAAAGTCACTGCAATCATTGCGGGAGGTGAGCAGCGAGCAGACAGCGTGCGCATCGGACTCGGGCACTGCAGTCGGGCAATGAACGTCGTCTGCATTCACGATGGTGCGCGCCCCCTGATCAATCCGACCGTTATTGGGCGCGCCATCGAAACGGCCGCCAGCCGAGGATCCGCCTTGGTCGCCGTTCGCGTGCACGACACCATCAAACGCGAGTCGCAGGAAGGTCCCCTTCCCATGGCCGCCGAAACATTGGATCGAACCAAGCTCTGGGCCGCGCAAACTCCACAAGCATTCGAGCTCAATTCCTTCCGCGCCATTGCAGCAACTGCCGCCGAAGACGGTTTTCGACCGACTGATGACTCAGCCATTTGGGAACGTTACTGCGGACCGGTCCCCATCATCGAAGGCACACGAGACAACATGAAATTGACGACACCGGAGCAACTGCCGCTGTTTGCAGCCCTGCTTCAACGCAATGCGGAGCAAGCCACATGAGCATGCGCGTAGGAACCGGTTTCGACTTGCATCGATTGACCCCCGGCCGGCCTTGCCGTCTAGGTGGCATAGATCTACCCCATGCTGCCGGACCGGAGGGACATTCCGACGGTGACGCCGTGTTGCACGCCCTGTGCGATGCCTTGCTTGGCGCCGCCGGCCTTGATGACTTGGGCACACTGTTCCCCGACAACGACCCCAAATGGAAAGGCGCCGACAGTGCGGATTTGACAACCGAGGTCGTGCAGCGCTTGCGCGCGGCCGGCTGGCGCGTCGTCAACTGCGACATCGTGATCGCGACGGAGGGTCCGCGCATAGCTCCCCACCGCAGCGCCATGCGAACTCGAATCGGTGCCTTGCTCGGCTGCGATGCAGATGCAGTGAACGTTAAAGGCAAGAGCCTTGAGGGCCTGGGCGCCCTCGCCAACGGAACCGGCGTGGCCGTTCAAGCCGTTTGTTTGCTTGAAAGCAAATAGCGGCCGGGGAAACCAAAGGCCCAGAACGACGCGCAATCGCCTTAGCTTGTCCGGCCCGCGCCAAATCGAGCATCTGCGGCCAAGAAACTTATGCGGGCAAGGAAACAGGCGAGCACCGATTGAACAGTGCTCGCCCGTGAAGAATTCTTGCTCGTTCGGAGTCCAGCCTTGACGAATGGAAACCTAGGTTAGCTCGTGGCCTGTTACAGCCTTGCGGATTCACCCTCGTCAAAGATGAAATCGGGGATCGGATCAATGATGTCCCCATTGGCCCGGCGGGGCGTCACGAGAGTGCGCAAGTAGGACAAGAGGTCAACTTTTTCGGAAGGCGTGAGGGCAATGAAAGCGTCGGCGGAAGCCTGACCTTCGCCGCCGTGCAACTCAATGGCTTCCGTCAGCGACATGGCGCGCCCGTCGTGCAAGTAAGGCGAAGTATCGCGTACTCCCCAAAGTCGGGGGGTGATGAAAAACTCATCGAGCTCGTCACCAGTCGACTCCGCCAGACCGGACCCCATGTTGTGGCGCTTCAGATCGGAGA
>JAJDES010000203.1 GCA_029259675.1 Planctomycetota bacterium | reverse complement strand
AGCTTTCGTCGTGCTCCACAACGATGACCGTATTGCCCCCATCGCGCAGACCGAGCAAAGCCGAAGTCAATTGATCGATGTCGCGCGGGTGCAAGCCCACGGTGGGCTCATCCAGCACGTAGCAGACCCCCACGAGTTGCGAACCCAAGTTCGCGGACAGGCGCACCCGACGCGCTTCGCCGCCCGACAGGGTTGAGATGCCGCGATCCAAGGTCAGGTAACCCAGTCCGACGCGTTCCAAAAGCGACAAACGCGAGGTCAGTTCCGCCAGCACCGGTTGCACAGCTTGGGCGCGAGCCTTGGCAAGCTTGAGCGAACTCAGCCATGCCAGCGACTCCTCAACCGATAGGGCCAAGACTTCCGGAAGACGTTTGCGACCCACGGTGCAGCTGCGCGGGCCGTCGGCCAATCGCTCCCCGTTGCAGGCGCGACAGGTTTGCCTGGTCATGAAGGTTTCCAGCACCTGACGCCAACCGGGATCGTCAGCCTTCACATGCCAGGCTTCCACATGTCCACACAGCCCCGGCCAATCGGCACTAAATTCCTCTTCGAGGTCCATGCGCTCCGAATGCTTCTCGATCTTCACGCGATAGCTGTCGCGGGCTCCCTTGCCGAACAAGATCAAGTCGCGCTGGCGTTCACTGAGCTTGGCGAAGGGTTTCGACAAATCGATGCGATGCGACTTGGCGACGGCTCGCAGGAGGTGTTCGTAGTAGCCCTTGCCCTTGGTGAGGTAGCGCCCCAGCTTGCCGCCCACCGCCGTGGAGTCCCCCGCTTGACCGGCCACCAGCGGGCACTCGGGATGATCGACCAACAGGTCCGGGTCGCACTGCCAGCTGGAGCCCAAACCGTCGCAGCCGGGACAGGCGCCGACATGGGCATTGAAGGAAAAGTGGCGCGGCTCGAGTTCTTCCTCGATTCGGAAACCGCACTGGGTGCAGGCGCCTTGGGTTCCATACTCAACGCGCTCGCCCAAGGATCCGCGTGACTTGCCGCGCAGTTGCACACTGACGCGGCCTCCGCTGGCCTGTTCAGCCGCTTCGATCGCTTCGGCGATGCGCGAGCGTGTATCGGGCTCGATGCGCAAGCGATCGATCACCAAATCGACGCGCGCATCGGGATCCAACGCGTCGGGCAATTCCTCCAAGCGCAATTCTTCCGAATCGACGAACACGCGCGCATAGCCTTGACTGCGCCAACTCTCCCGCGCTTCGAGGTACCCGCCTGCATCGAATTCGGCTCCCTTGCTGGCATCAAAGATGGGTGCCAACAGCCAGGCAGACTGTCCTTCGTGGTCGCGCAGGATGCGCTTCGCCAAGCGACCGGCATCGGAGCGCTCCAATTTCTCACCGTGATCGGGACAACGGCGGATACCGGCGCGCGACCAAAGCACGCGCATGTGGTCGTGAATTTCGGTCGTCGTCGCCACCGTTGAACGCGGGTGACTGGAAGCGGAGACGCTGGCCTCGACCGAGATGGAGGGGCCCAGACCTTCGATCCGGTCCACGGGCGGCTTGTCGCGCGACTGCAGAAATTGGCGCGCATACGTTGAAAGCGATTCCACGAAGCGTTGCTTGCCGGCTGCGTGAATGGTGTCCAGGGCCAGTGAGCTCTTGCCCGATCCGCTGGGTCCCGTAATGACGGTGAAGGCGTTGCGGGGTATTTCGACGTTGACCTTGCGCAGGTTGTGCGTGCGAGCGCCGAAGACCGAAAGACAGTCGGGCGGTTCAATTCCCTTGGGCGCTTTGCCGACCTTCAACTTTTTCTTGCGCGCTCGATTGTGATCCTTGAGTGCGCGCCCAGTGGCCGAACGCGGCTCCGCTTCCACATCGGCCGGTGTGCCCGCAACCAACACTTCGCCACCTTCCGCGCCCGCTTCGGGGCCGATGTCGATCAAGTGATCCGCACAGGCAAGCAAATCGAGATTGTGTTCGATAACCAAAACCGTGTGGCCCTGATCCACGAGCTGCTGCAGGGCTCCAACTAGCTTCTGCACATCCGCTTGATGCAAACCCGTTGTGGGCTCATCCAGCAGAAACAGTGCCTCCTTGCGAGAGCGCAACTGCAGGTGCTTGGCCAGTTTGACACGCTGCGCTTCACCCCCTGATAGCGTCGTGGAGGGTTGACCCAGCGTTAGGTACCCGAGCCCGACGACTTGCAGACTTTTTAGGGGGCGCAGGATGCGCGGATGATCGGCAAAGAATTCGGCCGCATCATCAATCGTCAGGGCCAGGACGTCGGCGATGTTGACGCCGCGGAAACGGACCTCGAGCGTTTCCGGTTGAAAGCGATGCCCGCCGCAATCGCTACAGGAAACGGTGACCGGCGCAAGGAATTGCAACTCGACATATTGCGCGCCCGCACCTTGGCAACTCTCGCAACGCCCGCCCTCGACATTGAACGAGAAGCGTCCAGGTCCCCAGCCCCGCATGCGCGCGTCCGTCAGGCTGGAGAATAGATCGCGGATAGGAGAGAAGGCGCCCGTGTACGTGGCCGGATTGGATCTGGGCGTGCGGCCGATTGGCGAGCTGTCGATGCTGACCACATCATCGAGATGCTCCGCTCCCTCAAGGCTGACGTGGGGTAGAGCCGAGGGCACATCGCGGCCCAGCTTGCGCAGCAATGCGCGCAGCAAGGTTTCGCGGATCAAAGTGGTTTTGCCCGAGCCGCTGACCCCGGAAACAGCTGTGAACGTCCCGAGCGGAATCTCGCAATCCACGTGGCGCAGGTTGAAACCGTGGGCACCTTTCAAGCGCAGGAACTTTCCGTTCCCTGGACGTCGCTCGTCCGGCACGGGCAAATTCAAGTCGCCGCGCATCAGGGCGCCGGTCGGTGAATCCGCAAGGGCGACGTCGGCCGGCGTTCCGCTGGCCACAATCCGGCCCCCGTTGCGCCCGGCTCCGGGTCCCACATCAATCAGTAGGTCCGCAGCGCGCAGTGTGGCTTCGTCGTGCTCGACCACCACGACCGTATTGCCCGCCGCGCAAAGCTTGCGCAGGGCTCCCAGCAGTTTGGAGTGATCGCGTGCGTGCAAGCCGATCGATGGCTCGTCGAGGACATACAAAACGCCCTGCAAACCCGCACCCAATTGTGCGGCCAAACGAATGCGTTGGGATTCACCACTTGAAAGCGTGTCGGCACCGCGGTCCAAGGACAGGTAGCCCAGCCCCACTTCCAACAGGAAACCCAGGCGGCGCTCGATTTCGCGCAGTAGATCGCGCGCGATAGCCGCTTCGCGCTTGGGCAACTTCCAATCGTTCAAGCGCTTGGATAGCTGCTCGACCGGGGTGTTGAGCAAGTCCGCAATACGTGTCCCCGCAATGACGGTCGAGCGCGCGACCGGGTTGAGGCGCACGCCGTTGCACTCGCTGCACTCGGCGACTTCCAAAAGGCGCTCGACCAACTTGCGCCGGCCGCCGCCCTTCCAAGCCTTGCGCAGGGCCGGCAATACTCCGCGGTAACGGCGTTCGAAACTGGCCTTGCCCGAAAAGCGCGAACCATTCCAACTAGCGCGATCCGTGAAGCGCGCTTCGCCGGTGCCTTCCATCACCGCCCGCCTGCCGGCTTCGCTGATTTCCTTCCAAGGCGTGTCCAAATCAAAGTCGGCGCTTTCGCCCACCTTGGCCAGGAATTCGAAATCCACCTTCGGAAAAAGCAGCGCTCCGCCAGAGGCGCGCGTGACCGCCAGGGCCCCATCCCGTATCGACAGACTCGAATCGCTGACCACTCGTTCGCGGGTGGGTTCACGCAATTGCCCCAGTCCGTCGCAGGTCGAGCAAGCTCCGTGGGGCGAGTTGAATGAGAATAGTCGCGGTTCGAGCGGAGGAGCTTCCAGGCCACAGGTCGCGCAGGCCCGCAGGGTTGAGTACGTGCGCTCATCGGACTCGCCGCTGAGCATCACGTCCCCACCGGCAACTTCGATGGCCGTGCCCAGGGCTTCGCGCAAGCGCGCTTCTACCCCGTCACCAACGCGCAAACGATCGACCACCAGCTCAATCTTGTGGCGCTTGTAGCGCTCCAACTCGGGCACTTCCTCAATCCGCAGAACCTCTCCGTCCACGCGCACCCGCACATAGCCCTTGCGCTGCAAATCGGCGAAGAGAGCCTTGTGGGCCCCTTTGCGGTCGCGCACAAGAGGCGCCAGAACAAGTACCTTCTGATCTTCAAAGGCGCCCAGAACCTGGGTCAGCACTTCGGCCGGGGTTTGGGCCGTGAGCGCTTGGCCGTGCTCGGGGCAAGTCGCGGTTCCAGCCCGCGCAAAGAGCACGCGCAGGTGGTCGAAGATCTCCGTCAGGGTCCCCACTGTCGAGCGCGGGCCGCGCTGCATGGCGCGCTGGTCCACTGCAATGGCCGGCGACAGGCCCTCGACGGAGTCCACCTCCGGCTTTTCCATGCGCCCCAAAAACTGCCGCGCATAGGCCGAAAGGGTCTCCAGAAAGCGCCGCTGGCCTTCCCGAAAAAGCGTGTCGAAGGCC
>JAJDES010000202.1 GCA_029259675.1 Planctomycetota bacterium | reverse complement strand
CACTCCCAGAATCTTGGCCACGCTCGATCAGTGGATCCGGCGCCGACTCCGGGCCCTCCAACTCAAGCATTGGAAGCGCGGCCGCACGGCCTTCCGCGAATTACGCGCCCGAGGAGCCTCGGTCCGCGTAGCCGCCGAAGTGGCGGGCCACGTCCGACGCTGGTGGTGGAATGCTCGCGGCGTCGTCCACAACATCCTCAACATCTCCTACTACACCAAACTGGGTGTCCCCAGTCTGGCGACGTAACCTCAACTCTTCGAACCGCCGTGGTACGGACCCGTATGCCCGGTGGTGTGGGAGGGGCCCCGGTGAGGGATTTCCTCACCGGCCCCTATCCCGATTGCCCAATACCTGCGAGTTCCTCGCTCGCCTTCTGCCCGCTCACTAATCCCAGCGCTCGGGATTGCGGCTATGGGTGATGAAGCCGATTCGGTTGTCGGATTTGAAGGTAACGCGAGCTGAATTTCCAAAGGGCGGGTAGACCGAAAAATAGCCCACCTCGGCATATTCCCAATCGCCGGCGCTCGCCTTGATTTGTATTTCGCCCTCTGTACTCGGCCAAGTCCATTTCCTTAGGGATTCACCCGGGCCAATGGAGCCTGTGTGCACATCCACACCGGGGCCCGTGATGTGTACATCTTCAATCGCGTGTTCACGCTGATTGCGAATGATGATGGTGTTGCAGGCTTCCACCAGCAAACCGCCACCAATAACGGCAAATGCGGCTGGAAAGTTGGATAGCAGCAATAGGGCGCAAAGTGCCAGATGCTTCCAAGTCCTGGACGAATCGTAGTTGCTGGACTTTCTTGCGCGCCGCCAGTGCCAGGCCAAGGCCAGAAAGCCCAGCGCAACCAACCAGAAGCCAATTACCATCGTCCCTACGCCGGCGGCCTCAAGTATCTCCGAGCGAACTAGTAACCAAATGGCGAAGAGCGAGCATCCAAAAATCAGTGGAGCGGCTCCGCATAGAAGAGCCAATTGGAATGCTCGACTTCGGAATGGAGATTCCGGACTTGTTGTTTCTTCGCAGGTGGCGCTCATAGCGATCTCGTTGAGCTGACGGAGAACATGCGACTCTTGGTTTGCGTGGAAGGCTGAGCCCAGACCAGTCGGCTGAGAAATTGCTGCAGTAGTGCTCCGTGCAGCTGAACCCTGTGCATCTTGGACGGATCGCCGGAGGGTGAAGGTAGCGAGCTACGGCTCGCCAGACCCTGATTTAGGTCATGGGGGCAGATTTATGGCTTTTTTCTGGGAATACTGAGTATGCATACCGCGTAACGCGGCCCTTCGAAGGAGCAACCCCATGAGTGTTCGAAACAGCCTGCTTGCCATCCTCGCCTCAGACCCAGCCCATGGCTACGGCCTCAAATCCTCATTCGAGGAGAGTACGGCGGGGGCTTGGCCGCTCAATGTCGGGCAGGTCTACACCACCTTGGGTCGCTTGGAGCGCGACGGATTGGTCCAAGCGGAGCCGAGTGAGGAGGAGGGGCCGCGCCAGACTTGGCGCATCACGGACCTGGGTCGTGAGGTACTGGAGGAGTGGTATGCGAGCCCGGTGACTTCCGATCCGCCGGCTCGCGATGAGCTCACGCTCAAGGTGCTGTTGGCTGCCGCCGGCGACGACGTGGATGTGAGTGCGATCATTCACAAGGAACGCACGGCGACCATGGAGCGCCTGCAGCAACTGACGCGGCACAAGCAAAAAGCCGATCCGGACAAGGAGCTGCCTTGGTTGCTCCTGCTGGACGCCTTGATCTTGAAGGCGAGCGCCGAGATCAACTGGCTGGATCTTTGCGAGGAACGACTGGAACATCGCGCTCAATCAAAGGATGGAGGCGCCGATGGACGCTAAAGCAGACGTTCCGATGTTGGCCTTCGATAACGCTGCGCGTGTTTATGGAAAGGGTGACAAGGCCGTGCGCGCGTTGGGTCCGGTGACTTTGGAGGTCATGCCGGGCGAATTGGTCGCCATCATGGGACCTTCGGGATCGGGCAAGAGCACGTTGCTGTCTTTGGCAGGAGCTTTGGATGTGCCGACCGAGGGACGTGTGTGCATTCACGGCAAGGATCTTTCGCAGCAAAGCATGGCTGAGCTTGCGGAACTGCGCCGGCGCGTGATCGGCTTCGTCTTTCAGGATCTAAATCTCCTGCCTGGCCTAACTGCGATCGAAAATGTCGCGCTGCCGCTCGAATTGGATGGAATGAAACTCTCCAGGGCGAGGGCGGCCGCAGCGGAAGCCTTGAACGGCGTGAAGCTAAGTTCCATGGCCGATCGCTTTCCCGACGACTTGTCAGGTGGAGAACAGCAGCGTGTGGCCATCGCGCGCGCCCATGTCGGCCCCAGGCAATTGATGCTTGCCGACGAACCCACGGGAGCGCTGGACTCCGTTACCGGCGAACTCGTGATGCGCCTCTTGCGCCAGCAATGCGATCGTGGGCGCACTGTCGTCTTGGTTACGCACGATGCGGCCCACGCGGCCTGGGCGGATCGCGTGCTTTATTTGCGCGACGGGTTGCTAGTGGCCCCGGTCGAAGCCGCGCTTCCCAGTTCCCTGGCGGAAACCGCGGGGCGCGCATGATTTCCCAGGTGGCATTACGAGCGCTGTTGCGCGTCGAGATGCGCCAATTGAGGCGCAATGCCGGGCGCTCATGGCTAATCGTATTGTTGGTCGCAGTTCCGGTGGCCGCAATCGTCGGTGGCAGCACGCTGCAATTGATCACCGGCCAAACGGCCCAGGAGCGACGGGCGAATTTGATGGGCAGCGCGGATTTGCTCGTTACGGCACAGGGTGACGCTAGCTTGGCAGAGGCGCGCGAGCTGCTTCCGAAGGGATCCAGCAGTTCCATGGTCTCTCGCGGCTATCGGCAATTGACGGCGCGCGGCCGTCGGTTGGCCACTCAGCTAATCGCAGCGCAAGCGGGTGTGTTTGATCAAGGCGGATTGGGGTTCGGTCAATTGAGCTTCCAACGCGGCCGCAGCCCGGCGAACGAAAGCGAAGTCGCGCTTTCGCCGGTGTTGCTTGCCGGGCTCGAAATGGAGTTGGGCGGAACCGTGGCCGTGGATGGCCGGGACCGAACCATTTGCGGTGTGGTGCAGGATCCCGAGGAATTGAATTCGGCTCTCATGCTTCAAGTTGCGTCGGGCGCAGATGGGCGAGCTGCGTCGAGCCTACTGGTGATGAGCGCCGACAGTTCCGAACTTGCATCGAAGCTGCGCGCCGCAGGCTTCGCGGTTGTCGTGGGTGACGAGGTCAAGGGGCCCGACGGCTTTGAGCAACTCGTCATCTTTGTTGTCGGTGGATTGGGATTGCTCGAGGCCGCACTTGTGGTCGCAGCGGCCTTCTCCGTCGGCTTACGTCGCCGTCAACGCGAAATGGGTTTGCTCGCGGCCACGGGCGCTTCCGCCAAGGGAATTCGTTTGGCGCTGGTGCTCTCGGCAGTGAGCTTGGCGACCATCGGGGGTGTCTTCGGGTCGGTGATCGGCGCCGTCGCTGCATTTTGCGTACACCCTTATTTTGACGGGTGGAATCAGCGCTTGAATGGCGACTTCGAGATCTCCGCCATTCACATCGTCGCCGCGGTGCTGCTGGGGGTTTTCGTCTCGGTGCTTGCGGTCGCGATCCCGACGCACGCGGCCTCCAAGTTGGCCGTGCGCGAAGCGCTAGGGGGGCGGCGGCCCCTAACTAAGAAGTCTTCCGGTTGGCTGCTGTTGGGGCTTTGCATGCTGCTCCTAGGTGTCGGCTCTTTGTTTTACAGCCTGCGGGCCGGTGCCCGTTTGACAGGTGTTTTTCTGACGCTTGGATCCGCATTGGGTGTCATGGGCTTCGGCTGCTGCAGCCCGTGGATCCTGGAGCAAATCGCACGCATCGCCGGGCACTTGCCGTTGCCGTGGCGATTGGCGGTGCGCGAAGCCGGGCGCTTTCGAGCGCGCAACGGACCGGTTGTGACGGCGATTCTGGCCGGCATGGCGATCAGCGTCACCTTCGCCGCACTGTTCGCCAGCCTGCGCGAATTGCCGGCCTTCCAGCAGAAGATGATGCCGGATGATTGGATGCTGGTGGAGGGCCCTGGAGCCGAGTTGGCATCCCAGCAATTGGCTAATGAATTAGGCGCACGAGTGCGCGCTCCCCTCACAGCTGCCCATTCGGGCGGACGCGAAGTTTGGGCCTTCGAGCGAGATGAAGAAGGGTCGAATGTCCGCGGTGATTGGGTCGCATTGGCGACGCCCGAACTCCAAGAGCTGCTGGGAATGGATGCAGTGAATGAAAACGGCGCCGAATTGGAATTGCTCTACTTTCACGATCACGATGAGGAGCATTCGCTATTTGTCCGTAACCGCAGAGGAGCGGAAATCGAACTGACAAAAGTGAAGTGCTTGCCCGCGCCGCTTTCGC
>JAJDES010000201.1 GCA_029259675.1 Planctomycetota bacterium | reverse complement strand
GCCCGCACGGGCGGCGACAAGCAGGCTGCCGAGAAGCAGGTTTGCGCTGCCGATTGCAGCTACGATTGCTGCGCCGTGCTGAATGCGGAGGAGAGCGCCAAGTTGGCCGCGCTGACCGAGCGGCTTTTGCGCACGGGCGAGCCCTGCGGTCCCGAGGAGTGCGAGGGCGGTTGCACCACCGCCTGCGAAGACTGGGCTGACAATCGCGATATCAGCTATCTCGTGAAGTTCGTGAACAAGCGTCCGCCGGCATGGAATAGCCTCGGCTCCACGCTTGCCAAGAGCGCACTTGATGCCGCCACGCCCGTGGCCGTGCGAGCGCGCGTGCTCGATTTCTTGGCCCATGAGCGCTCTGAAAAGTCGGTTGAGTTGGCCAGTGTTGTGCTTGCCAAGAAACCGCAGGCCTTTAATCAAGATCAGTTGCTCAGCTTTTCGGAAGTCGGAGCACCCGCCTTTCGCGAAGCGCTTTCCAGTTGCGCCCAAGAAGGCGCCGTTCTTCCGGCCGCTTTCCTGGTGGCCAGCAACAACGCCTGCACCGAAGCCTGCAAGGAAGGTTGCCCCGAAGGATGCGCGTGGTTGCCGGTCGTCGAGCGCACGCGCCAGCCGAACTTCACAAGTGCGGAGATCGTGCCCACGTTTGCAGCTGCGGCCGTCGTCGGCGGGATGACCAAGGATGACACTTTCAAGCGCACCATGATGGCCGCCCAAATGGACATCCTCAAGGTGCTCGATAGCGGCGACTTCGAACGCGCGCGGGATTTGGCGCTGGCAGCCGAAGCCATGCAAAAAGAGTGCAGCAGCGGCAAGCTCAAGTTCTCGTACATGCAGGCTCGCGTGCGAGGTCACGTCGCCAAGCGTGCGGCACAGATCGAAAGCCCTCAGCAGGTCTTTGAGCTATTGGAGCGTCTCAATCAGCAGTGCTGATTTGAATCACAAACGCATTCGCGGTGCCTGCTGAACTCGTGGACTTGATACTTCAGCAATCAAACCGCGCAGAGGGCGCTTTGGATGGGCGCTAGGCAAGAGGGGGCGGCGAGTTGCAAGACACGCCGCCCCCTCTTTGCTGCTTGGGCCGATTGGCTGCAGCGCAAGCTCGTGCGCAGCGCGCCGAGCCGTTACGGCGCAGTGGATCAGCTCTCGATCAGTGTTCGATCACGGCGCGGGAGAGTAGGTCGCGCACACTTTGAACGATGCGCTCCGCGGTGAAACCGAACTTCGTGTAGAGCACATCACCGGGTGCGGACGCGCCGTAGTGATCAATGCCGATCGAAACGCCGGCGTCGCCGACATACTGTTTCCAGCCCTGGGTGGCTCCCGCTTCAATCGAAACGCGCGCGCTGCAATCGGGCGGCAAGACTTCGGCGCGATAGCTCGCATCCTGCTCTTCGAAGAGCTCCCAGGAGGGCATTGAAACCACCCGAACTCCGATGCCTTGCTCCTGCAGGGCATCCTTGGCGGCCATGGCCAACTCAACTTCTGAGCCGGTTGCGATCAGGATGGCGCGCGGAGCACCTTCGGCCGGATCGCAAAGCACGTAGGCGCCGCGCGCCAATCCCTTGGCACTGGCGCACTGCTTGCGATCGAAAGTGGTGAGCTTTTGGCGCGAGAGCACGAGCGTGACCGGTCGCTTGCTCTGCCCCATGGACCAGCGCCAAGCTTCGGCCGTTTCGTTGGCGTCTGCGGGCCTGATCACGACCAAACCCGGCATGGCGCGCAGGCTGGCCAAATGTTCGATCGGCTGGTGCGTCGGTCCGTCTTCGCCCACGGCAATGGAGTCGTGCGTGAAGACGAAGGTGACGGGCAATTCATTCATCGCCGCCAAGCGCATCGCGGGGCGCATGTAGTCGGAGAAGACAAAGAAGGTCCCGGTGAAGGTGCGCAGACCGCCGTGATAGGCGATGCCGTTGGCGATCGCGCCCATGGCGTGTTCGCGCACACCGTAGTGCACATTGCGGCCGAGCCCGCTTTGGCCGTTGAAGCTGCCCTGATCCACAAGCGTGGTCTTGGTCGAGCAACCGAGGTCCGCGTCGCCGCCGAAGAAGGGGGCGAGCTTGGAGGCGATTGCGTTCAGGACCTTGCCGCCCGCGTCGCGAGTGGCCATGGAGCCGCCCTCGAAATCGGGGATGGCCGCGTCCCAACCGGCGGGCAGTTCGCCCCCTGCGAGCGCATCCCATTCGGCCGCAAGTTCGGGCTCTTGATCGCGCCAGGCCGCAAAGCGTTGCTTCCACGCGCTGCGCGCCTCGCTGCCGCGCTTGACCCCGTCTGCAAAGTGCTTGCGCACGTCATCCGAGACGGCGAATTCGGCTTCGGGGTCGCAGCCCAAAGCTTGCTTGGTTAGCCGCACCTCTTCGGTTCCCAGGGGCGCGCCGTGGGAGGAGCAATTGCCGGACTTGTTGGGGGAGCCGTAGCCGATGGTCGTTTTGACAATTACGAGCGAAGGCTTGGCCGTTTCCGCGCGCGCCGCCTCCAGCGCAATCTCGATGTCGCCCAGGCCCTCATCGCCATCGGTAACGGTTTGCACATGCCAACCGTAGGCGCGGTAGCGCGCGGCCACGTCTTCGGTCGAGAAGCACAAGCTGTTGGGCCCGTCGAGCGAAACATCGTTGGCGTCGTATAGGTAAACCAGCTTGCCCAGGCCCAGGTGCCCGGCAAGGGATGCGGCTTCGGCCGAAATGCCCTCCATCAGGTCGCCGTCGGAAACGAGCGCCCAAGTCCAGTGATCGACAATGTTGTGACCGGGCTTGTTGTAGCGACCGGCCAAGAAGCGCTCGGCCACGGCCATCCCGACCGCATTGGCCGAGCCTTGGCCCAGGGGACCGGTGGTGGCTTCGACGCCGGGCACATGACCGAACTCGGGGTGGCCGGGCGTGCGGCTTTGCCACTGGCGGAAGGACTTGAGTTCATCCAAGGGCAAGTCGTAGCCGGAGAGGTGCAGCAAGCTGTAGATCAACATGCTGCCGTGCCCTGCTGACAGGATGAAGCGATCGCGATCGGGCCAGGCCGGATCGGCCGGATCATGGGTCAGAAACCGCTGCCAAAGCACATAGGCCATGGGAGCCGCCCCGAGCGGCAAGCCCGGGTGTCCGGAATTCGCGCGCTCAATGGCGTCGATGGAGAGCGTACGAATCGCCTGTACACAGGCGCGGTCGACGGCGGCGTGGGCCTCGCTCATGAGCATCTTCTCGTCCTCGGTGGTGGTGGCTATGGCCGATTGAAAGTCTTGGACTCGCCGCTTCCGCAAATGGGCGTCGCGACGGAGTCCAGGATACTTCCGGGCTCGCCAGGTCCCAGCATCTGCACGGAGGAAGCTCCTAGCTCCAGCCCGAAAGCGGGTTTGAGAGCGGGCCTTGCGTGCAGGACGGATGGCGCAAAATCGAACCCCCCGGCGCGGGAAGCTCGGCAGCTGCTCCTAGAAGGCCGGATCGAGCAGGGTCAGCTCGGTTGGATTGGAGGCAAAGGTCACGCCGTTTTGATTTAGGGCCAGAGCTTGGAGGAATAACTGGGTGTGGGGCCCCGTGCCGAATCCGGCTTGAACGGCGAAGGGGAAGCTCAGTTCGCCGCCGGGGGGGATGCTGCCCAGGAACAAAATCCTCGCCGGAGGAGCCGGGTAGAGCGGGCCGATCACAGAGGGGCTGGTTTGGTGACGGGCGTCGAGCGATACCTGCACGAAAACCAAGTCGCCGGCTTTTCCATCGACATCCATGCTGCCGGCCTCGAGGAAACGCAGGGGCGATTGGACTGTCAATTGGCGGGCCGCTCCCGCGATTGCTTGTTCCATGGCGTCAAAAGCGAGCTTCACATTCAGGCCGTCCTGGCCATCGGGTGCACTGCTCCCGAAGCTGTCGCCACCGCTCCCGCCAAGTCCCGGCGCAAACTGGTTGTCGAGGGTCTTGGCTTTGGAGTTGCTCAGCATTTCGATGCCGCTGCCGCCGTTGCCTCCGGCTCCGCATCCGAAGAAGGGATCGCAATCGGCAAACCCGCCCTTGCCGCCATTCAATTGGCAGCCGCTGACAAAGAGCACTCCTTCAGCTTGAATTCCGCTGCCCGCATGTCCGGCCGACTGCCCGTCTTCGTCGAAATCGGATCCGCCGTCGTTACCGGTAGCGCTGGAGTTGTAAATGGAATGAGTTCCACGATCCAAGTTCAGTCCGTGCCCAGCAGCGCCAATGAAGGGCTCAGCGTCATCGTCGGAACTGGAAGCGCCTTCGCCGCCATGGAAAGTACAACGATTCCACACGCTGGCGCGCGAGCTGATGAGTTTGGCGCCGTCGCGTCCGAGCGAATCCAATGAGCTCTTGGTGGGGTCGCCGTCATCTCCAGTAAAACGACAGGACTCGATCCACAGCACTCCATCGCAGTTTGCTGCAAACAAACTTTCATCGATTCGCTCGGCTTGCTTGGCATCCACGGAAAATCCGCGCAGCACAAAGATTTCATTGCCGGGCAAATTGCGAACTTGAACGGTGCCCTTGACGATAGGCGCACCGGGTCCGTCGGCGAGAATGGAAAGCCCTTTGCCGTCGACTTTGAACGAGTTGTATTCACCGGCTTGAACCAGCAACAAGTCGCCGGAATCCGCAGCATCGACGGCTGCTTGAATTTCGGTGAAGGCCTCGGTCGGGCCCACGACCAGTACATCGGCATGGAGGGCAGTCGAAAGAGCGAGCGCGGCTACAAAGGGAAGCTTGGAGAAATGCATAGCGTTCAATAACAAGCGGATGCGTGCGATGAGCTGACCGAGCCCATTTCAGCACAGAGCGGCCCATTTTTGTGCTGCTTGTCCTCCCGGCAATTGTGAATCAGTCTGCGAGCGCCCCTCCCTTGCCCGCAGCGTGGGGCCTGTTGGACTTCACGCAAGCCAGTGGCTGTTCCGGTGCTGAATCAAGGCTTCTTGAACTTTTGCCTAACTTTGATCGCGTCCGGTCGTTTCTCCATGGAGCCCACAACTCCGTATTCGGATGCATCTATGAAGTACTTTGCGCTTGTTCTCGCCGCCGTGATTGCGGCCGTGACCGTCTATTCATGCAACGTTCGCGGCGAATTGCCCGAGGAACAACCGCAGGAACAGGTGCTCACACAGCAAAATACATCGTCGCTGACTTGGGATTTTGATTTGGAGGAGGCGCTATTAGAGAGAGATCGAGCTCGAGTGGCAGCGAATCGTGAGAGGCAAGCGGAAGCAGAAGCGCGGGCAAGTTCATCCGGGTCCGTGGAGGTCCCGGCTCGCCAGGGCATTAGACAGCGAGAGAGCAACCCACTGCTCTCTAACATTGTGTTTGAGGTGCAAGGCCCTCTAAATGGAATCGCGCAGTCTGATTCCCTGAGTCAGTACTACCTGTCTTCAACGATTGAGTTCGCCGGTCTGGAAAGAGACGGCGCGGCACTCGAGGCCTTGGGTTACTTGTCGGACGCAGGCTATTTGGACGATGACTCCGTTGTCGCCCATGAGGAAACACCTCCGGGATCCTCTGTTGCGAGCGACTGGCAAAACCGATCGCAAGCCGAGCAGAAGCGCAGCTCTTCTTGGAAGGCTTCCACGCTGGCCGCGAACATGACCAGTTTGCGGGTGGGGGATGAGGACGAACTGCCGCTGCTAGGAATGGAGGCGACCGCGTGGGTGGCCGGTTTTCGCGCGCGGGTCTTGCTCGATTGCGTCTACGAAAACGATCGCGAGCAGCAACTTGAAGGTGATTTCAAATTGCGCATGCCCGAAGGTGCCACGCCGTACTACTTGGCTTTCGGCGAGGAAGTCTTGCTTGAGGACAGTACTTGGGAATTGCCCCTGCGCGATCGCAGCCTTGCAAGCGGTCCGGAGCCCGAGTCCATCCTGGCCGATCGAACCGGACATTGGAAAGGCGCTCGCGAGGCGCGCATGGTGCCGCGCGCAGAAGCTGCTCGAGCGTACAAAGACACCTTGCGCAAGCAGGTGGATCCAGCTCTGATGGAATGGTCCGGAGCGGGCGTATTCAGCACTCGCGTATTTCCGCTGCAGCCGAAAAGCGTGCACCGCATTGTGGTCGGATACGAAGTAGACCTGCGGCCCCTGGCGGGACAGCTTGGGACCACCAGTTTTGACTTGGAATTTCCCGCGGAGCTGGAAGCCCTGTCCCTGGGTTTGCATGTCCGCGCTCCGGAGGGCTCAGCGATTTTTGTGGAAGCGGGGGACGATGAGCGCGAGAAGTGCAGCGGCAACCCCAGCTTTCACTACCCCAATACTCAGCATCGCTCGTTCCGCGTCAGCATGAACGGCATGCGAGCGGTTGCTTTGGTCGCTGCGGAAGATCGGGGTGCCTTCGCAATGGACTTGGAGCCCGAGCTCGAGCGTGAGCCAACGCAACCGGGGGCAAGAGGGGCGATCTTCGTGGTGGACACTTCGCTCTCTTCGGCCAATGGCGGCTACCCGGTTTGGCTGGACTTGATGACGTCTATTTTGACCGGCAACCGATCGACGATCGACGAGTTCAGCGTGCTCTTTTTTGATGTGACACCCCGTTGGTGGCGGACGGAGTCCACGCTCAACACGCAAAGCGCCGTGAGTGAGTTGCGCAGTTACGCAGAGTCCCTGTCGCTTGAGGGCGCATCCGATATCGGGGCCGCCTTGCGCACTGCGGCTAATGCCGCTTGGCGCGGGCCCGGTGAGCAGTGGGACACGTTTTTGCTCTCAGATGGCGCGGCCACCTGGGGTGAAGCCGACATGGTTGCGGTGGCCGGCGAAGTGCAGCTGCTGGAAGGCGGAGCCGTGTTTGCATACAGCACCGGTCAGGCGGGTACCGATCGAAACTCACTGGAACAATTGACGCGCGAAACGGGCGGAGGGCTTTTCTCCGTGGCGGGTCCCGGCGCCATTCCCGCCGCAGCAACGGCCCACCTACAACGTCCTTGGCAAATCGAATCCGTGCACACTTCGGGCGGAACGGATTTGCTACTTCGCGGAAGGCCGCGGACGTTCTTCCCAGGACAAAAGCTGCGCCTTGTGGGGCGCGGCCTTCCGCGTGCCGGTGATGTTGTCGCGCTCCAACTAAAGCGCGATGGCATGACCAAGACGATTGAGATGGAGATCAGCAAAACGCTGGAGAGTCCCCTGGCTGCGCGCGCCTTCGGCGAAGTCGCAACGGCTCAACTGGAGGAGCTTGGGAGAGAAGCGCGACCCGTGGCCCAGGCCTATGCCACTCGCTATCGGGTACCGGGTAAGGCTTGCTCGCTGTTGATGTTGGAGACGGATCAGGAGTACTTGGAGCACGGAATCTTGACCGAAGCCCAGCTTGCGGAGGGGACAAAGGAAGCCTTGCTACCCATTCTTGCGGCAGCTGTTGAAAGCTCGCAGGCGTCCCGTGGAGATTCCCTGCAAGCCTTCCTCGAACGATTGGATCAGCTGTGGGACCAGCCCGCCGAAGTCGATGGGGAAGAAGAGTCAACGCAGGACTTTGAAGCTTTCTTCGGAGGCAAAACTCCCCAAGCTGCTTTGCGATTCGAGCCCGATTTTGTCCGCAGCCTGGCCCTCTTGCCGACAGAATCATTTTCGGTGCCCACAGAATCGCTGAGTTTCGAACTCTTGCAGCGAACTCTTTCGCAGTCAGAATTTCAAACGGAGATCGAAAGCGGCGAGCCCGCATTCGACATCGTGTTGGAGGAATCCCAGCGCCGTTACGCTGAACTTGGCCGCGGGGATGCCGTGCGTGCAATCGCCACCTTGGTCGAGTTGAATCCCGGTGATGGAAAGTTCGCGCGCGAAGTGGCCCAAGTGCTCATGGAGTGGGGCTTGCCCGGGCACGCTTACCACCTTTACTTGCGCTTGGCGGAGTCGCGACCCTTCGAGCCGCAAAATTACTTGGCCCTGGCCCACTGCGCTGAGCAAGCCGGTCGTACGGAGTTGGCTTTCGCTTGGTACGCCGTAGCCTTGGAGGGCAACTGGGCCAGCCGCTTCGGGGACTTCACGCGAATCTCCAGTTTCGATGCCTTGCATCTGCTCAATCGCATTGAGCGCGGCGAGCTTCAAGCTGAGTCTGGCTGCTTGCGCTCCTGGTCAAAGGCCTATGGGCAGCAAGCGAAGCGCTTGGCGGGCTTGGATCAAGCGGATTTCGCGGTCATCATTGAGTGGAACACCGACAGCACGGACATGGACCTGCATGTGGTCGAGCCCGATGGGCAGCACTGCTACTACAGCAATCGCAAAACAACATCGGGCGGACATCTTTCAAGGGATGTCACTCAAGGCTACGGCCCTGAGTTGTTCACTCTCGAGCACGCAACCGTCGGCGAACACGTTGTCTATGCGCGCTACTATTCCGGTAATCGCAATCGCACTTCCGCTCGGACGTCTATTTTGTGCACGGTTTACACCGATTGGGGAACGCCGACGGAGACCGTCGAGCGCCGTGTACTCAGGCTCGATGACGAGCTAAAGCAGCACCCGATTGTGATGTGGGACAACTTCGGAAAGCCGCCCGTGCTGGCCGCGCGCTAGAGGGACAGGCCCGGATGCAGGAACGTTGTTAGACCCAGTCAGTCCGCAATATCGGATGGATTGGAGGCCATGGCCTTGTGCCGCGTGGCCAAAATCAAAAATGCCAATCCGCCGATCATGCCGAGCAGCATGTCGAGCATGGTGTCTGCTACGCCAGCTTGACTATTGGACCAGCCCAAGTAGTCGCTGCTCCATTCGGAGAGTTCCCAAATGGCTGCGGCGGAGCCGGATGCAACCAAGCTGAACAGGAATTGGCCGAATAGGGTCAGCTTGCCCAAAACCGCCTCAGCCTCGGAGGACGTGATGCTGGTCCAAAAAAAGTAGCTGATCGCCACACCGCCAAAGGCGTGCATGGGAATGTCCAGCCAGGGCCACGATTCATAGGCATCGAAGGCCTCGGCGATCACCAAATGCAGCAGGAAGAAGGCAATCGGTGCCCAGCCCGCTTTGCGAAGGGAAGTCAGCACCCAACTTGATTTCGGATCCATCGGCTCAGTTGTGACGCGGGGCAATCCGCCTGCAGCGCTTGTTCGTTGACCGAAAATCGTGCAGCGGAGCGAGTTGGCTCAGCTTTCGCGGATCGCCCGCGAACAGTAGCGTCAATAGCAGATTCACAGGCCGCTTAGTCGGCGCAAATCACAAATTCGATTCCCTGGGAAAGTGTGAGCTGCTGGTTGGCTGAGAAAGTGCCCGCTTGGAAGTAAAGGGTCAGCTCGGCCAAAGTCGGGTCGGCCGGCAATTGGAAATTTAGCGAAGCCGCTCCCAAGGCGTCGGTCACAAACAACTTGGTCTTTGCAAGCGCCCCAAGATCAACCAAGAAAGCACCGTCTTTGAAGGGGACGTTTGTGGGCAGGAAGCCGATGGAAAAGATGCCGACTTCAAGCTCCGGGCCTTGCATGGTCAGTGAAAAACCGTCCCCTGGCTTCACAGAGGGCGGCGGTGTTAGCACTAGTCCGTTGTTGATTCCGTAGGACTCCGAACCGCAAACGCGCGTTTGGAAGCTACTCGTTACAGAAGCATTGCCCATCGGGTCACTGGCGTGGACTTCGTATTCCACCAGGCTGCCCACTAGTCCGACGCTCGTTGCTTCCGGTTGCAGCACGCCGCGGTGCAGATAACCACCGATGTAGGGCATTTCCACCTGGGCGCTTGTGCTCGCTGCGTTCTTGGTTGCAGTCCAATGCAGTTCGGACTCGACCCAGGTCACTCCGTCGTCGACGATTGCGTCTTGAATCCAACTGCGAATGGGCACGCCGGCTTGCATCTCTTCTATGGGCGTCGTCGTACCCAATTGCCGCGTGCGTCCGATTACGGGGCTGTGGGTGTCGGGAGGTCCCGTGTTGCGAAAGTACTTGTTGATGAAGTTCGGTCCGAACTCGCCGTTGACCGAAACCGCGTCGTAGGCTCCGTCTCCGTCGAAATCGGCCAAGGCCATGTCCAACGTGCTGTCGATCGTGAATGTGAAAGCGCCCGGTACTTGGCGCAGGAATCCGATCCCAAAACTGCCCAGGTTTTCGAACAGCTTGTCAGAGCCGGGGAAGAGCACCGGCGAAAGCAGATCCAAGTCGCCATCATCGTCGGTGTCGTAGAACAGGAAGTCGTTTTCGTCTTGGGAGTTGTCGCCCGAAATGGCGTCAACGGATGTGGCTAGAGTCAGCGTTCCTGTCTGCGACAATTGATTGAGAATGGCTCCATCGGTGAAGCCGGTTTCCAAATTCATAATCATCCCGTCGAGATCGAGGTCGCCGTCAAGGTCGGCAAACTCCATTTCGTATGTGGAGAAATTATTGGGCGCTGTGGAGGAGGGTAGCGTCGTTGTGTCGAGCGTGAAGTTGGCGTCGCCGTCGTTGATATAAAGTTGATTTACGGGTGACTTGCCATCGACGACGATGTCGAGATCGAGATCCCCGTCGAGATCGACCATGCGAGCATTTTGCGAACCGATTTTTTCAATGGCTCCCAGCCGCAGCGGTTCCTCGCTAAAGAAACCCGCTCCGTCGTTTAGGAGTAAGCGGGCTTTGCCGCCGGGCGCAGAGAATGAATTGGGGCCTGCGTCTGCGAAAACCAGATCCAAATCACCATCATCGTCGAGGTCGCCGGCGCCTGCGTACCAGCCGTTGATCACCAGCGTCGGTAGCCTGAAGGTCTCATCAATAAACGTGACGGCAACGGAGTCTTTGCGGAAGAAACGCTGTTGATCACCAAAGGCCGTCGCAAAGACAATGTCTTGATGGCCATCTCCGTCAAAGTCGCATACAGCAGCGTGCTTGCCGTGAAACTCGGTGCCGGGCGGAAAGAACTGAGCCGTGGCATCGGTGAAGCTGGGGATGCCCGCAGTGATGCCCGCATTCAGAACTATGCGCGGCGGCAAGGGGTCTGCGTTGGGCGCTTCAAAGTCACCGGGAACCTCCCAGCCTTGTGCATTGACGAAGAGCACATCTAGCAAGCCGTCGTCGTTCGCGTCAAAAATCGCAGCTGACTCGGTCCAAACATCCGGCGGAGGGAAAACGCCGATGATCCCCGTGAATTGTTGAGCTTGAGGGCTGGGTGCCAGAAAGTAGCCGAGGGACGCTAAGGCAATTGCGGTGCGTAGCATGAAGGAACCGGGTGGAGGTGACGAGCGGATCAAGTATCGCCCCAGGCGAGCATCTCGTCTAGTCCAGCAAGGGCCCTGCGCTTGGATTCCCCCTCTAAAACCCTACGTATGGCGCTGTTAGCTGCACAGCTCACGATAATGGATAGCCCCGCTTTGAGGGCGTGGCGCAGAAGCCTGATGGTGCGGAATCAAATGGATGCTCCGATTGGAATCCGACGGCCGCTGAATGACAGCGCGTTTATGCACTTGTGCCCCGCGAACGCGCGAATCATGGTGCCAGCCCTAGCTGCTGAAGCTGCGGCCTTCGCTGGCGCGCGTTGTGATCCAGTCGGCGGGTTCGTAGCGCGCGGGTCCAAAGCTGCGCGCTACGACGCCGGGTGATTCAGCAAGCTCGCGCATGCGCTTTTCAACGGTGGAGATTCCGCGCGCGTCCAAGTAACGCGCCAAGCCTCCGCGGAACGGAGGAAAGCCCATGCCGAAGACGGTGGCCAAGTCCAACTCACCGGCACCCGCCACGACTCCCTCTTCCAAAGCGCGCGCGGCTTCGCCGGCCATGGCCAAGATCAAACGGTCCACGATCTCATCGGCTTCCAAGTGGGAGTCTGCACGGGCGCCTTCGCGCATGCCGGCCGCACCGCGGGACAGCCTCGGGTTGCGCGAACCCTGGGTCAGTCGGCCCTTCTTGACTTTCTCCCAAAGGAAAATGCCGCGCTCGCTTTTCTTGCCGACTTCGCCGGCCTCGACCAAGGGAGCCAAGCTCGCACTGGGCGTCATGCGCTCGCCGTAGGCCCTGTGCAATGAGGCCGCAGCGTGGGCGGCGATGTCCAGGCCGACTTCGTCCAAGAGTGCAAAGGGTCCCATGGGCATGCCGAATTCAAGCATGGCTCGATCGATGGCGGCGGGGTCGGCGCCGTTCTCGAACATGCGCAGGGCTTCGTCGAGATAGGGGCCGAGCAAGCGGTTGACGAGAAAGCCCGCCACATCCGTGGTCACAACCGGAGTCTTGCCGAGGTCGATCGCCAAGCGCGCCGTGCGAGCCACGACTTCGTCGGAAGTGGCCGGCCCGCGCACGATCTCGACCAGGGGCATCTTGGGCACCGGATTGAAAAAGTGCAGACCGATGACTCGTTCGGGGTTGGGCAAACCCTCGGCGATTTCCGCCACCGAAAGTGAAGAGGTGTTGGTGGCCAAAATGGCGTCCGGAGCCATGCGCTCGGCCAACTCGCCGAAGACGCTGCGCTTGATCTCCAGTACTTCCGCAACGGCTTCAATCACAATTTCGCACCGCTCGAATCCAACGGCCTCGGTCGTGACTTCGAGCCGATCGATGGCTGCGTCCGCTAGGTGGGGCTTCAGGCGTCGGCGTTTGCGCTTTTTGTCGACGGACTTGCGGTGTTCGAGTTGGGCCGTATCGAGCGCCGCTTGGGACAAATCGCGCAGGCGCGTCGCGATTCCGCGTTCGGCCATCAAGCCCGCGATGCCGCCGCCCATGACACCGCCGCCGATGACAGCTCCGCGCGCAATGGGCCCGGCCTTTTCGCCATTCGGCAATTAGGCCAAGGCCTTGGCTTCCTCACTGCGGTGAAAGAGTCCCACCAAACTCTTGGTGACCGAATTCACAATGAGCGGGGCCACGTGGCGCGCCTCGGCTTCCAAGCCGGTCTCGAGCGGCGTCGAGCAGGCGGCGATCACCATTTCGATCGCTTTCAACGGAGCGGGATAATGTCCCTTGGTTTGGGCCATCACCTGCTTGTGGCTTTGCTTGGCGATGAGCGCTTTTGCTGCGGGGTTGCGATCGATGACGAAACTGCGCCAGCCGCGTGTGGGCGGCTCAAGTCGCTCGCGCCCCGTGGCCAGGTTTCGTGCAATGCGAAGCAGGTACTCGGGCGGAGTAAGACGATCCACCAAGCCCAATTTCTTGGCTTGGCGCGCAGCGTAGAGTCGACCGCTCAGAATCGCTCCCATGGCGGCCGGCAAGCCAATGCGACGGGGGAGTCTTTGGGTCCCGCCCCAGCCGGGATAAATGCCCAGCTTGACCTCGGGCAATCCAATCCGACTTTTGTCGTGATCGCTGAGCAAGATCAAATCGCAGGCGAGGGCCAGTTCGCACGCTCCGCCGGGAACGGGGCCGCCCACGGCCGCTACGATTTTCAGTCGTCCGCCGCCGCTGCGGCTGAGCAGGTGCAAGCGTTGGAAAACGGCTTGGCCGCTGCGCACCATGCGCCGCGCCAAGTCCACGTCCGTGACGCCCCCGATCGCGTCGATGTCGGCGCCGACCGCAAAACTCAAGGGATCCCTACCGGTGATGACGAGACCGCGCAGGGAAGAGTCTTTTTCGATTTCGTCCAGGCATTGGTCGAAGTCGCGCAACAGCGGCACATCGAGCACGGCCATGGAGCGGTGGGGCGGATCGAGAATCAGCTCGACGAGTCCACCCTCCGGGCGGTGCATGCGCACGCAGCTGCCGGGCTCGGGAGCGTTTTCGGGAAGCGGTAGGCCTTCGATATCCATCGGGCGATTGGTTGCGGTTGAGCGTTGTTTGGGGCGGTGCTGCGAAGAGTGGGACTTTTTGCGCTGAGCTTGGACGGCTTGGATTGCGGCCAAGAGATGCGCTGCGGACTGCGAGGTCTAGGCTGAAATTCTCTCGAGAATCACGGCGCCGCCCTGCCCACCTCCGATGCAAAGGGTGGCCAAGGAGAATTCAATGTCGCTCGCTTCAAGTTCGTGGGCAGCCGTTAGGCACAGCCGCGCACCGGTGGCGCCGACGGGATGACCCAGCGCTATGGCGCCGCCGTTGATGTTGGTTTTGGAGTGTTCGAGTGCACCGAGCGCGCGCTCGCGGCCCAGTTCTTTGCGCGCGAAGTCCTCGCTGGCGAAGGCCTTGCGGCAGGCCAAAACCTGGGCGGCGAAGGCTTCGTTGAGTTCGACGGCACCGATGTCGGACATTTCCAGTCCCGCGTCTTTGAGGGCTTTGGCGCTGCTGTAAACAGGGCCGAGGCCCATGCGCGCGGGATCGCAGCCGCTCCAGGCGTAGCTGCGAATGGCGGCGAGCGGGGTCAGGCCCAACTCCCTCGCGCGAGCTTCCGTTGAAACCAAGAGCGCGGCGGCTCCGTCGGAAATTCCGCAGGCGTTGCCGATCGTCACGACGCCGTCGGGCTTTTCGAAATAGGGGCGCATCTTGCCCAGGGCTTCGACGCTTTGATCGTCGCGAATGCCGTCATCGGCCAGCAGTGAGCCCTTCTTGCCCGCGGGTCCCAGGGGCAGGTGCGGAACGAGTTCGCGCGCAAAGCGTTTCGAATCGCGCGCAACCTTGGCGCGGCGATGACTCTCGGTTGCGTAGTGGTCGGCATCGTCGCGGGAAATGCCGAACTCGCGCGCAAGGATTTCGCCGGTGCGGCCCATGATCAATCCGTTGGTGGGGTCCGTTAGTCCTTCCGTGATGGCAATGCGCGGAGCGAGCATGGACGGCCGCCAACTGAGGGCCGCGCCGAGCTTGGCGCCCAGACTGCGCGCTCTTGCGAGCCTGCCGAAAAATTGCGTGGCCTGGCGATTGAAGATCAATGGGTAGGCGCTCATGACCTCGACTCCGAGGGCTAGATAGAGGTCACCGCGGCCGGCTTTGATGGCCGTTGCCGCGCTGGTAACGGCCTGCATTCCACTGGCGCAATTGCGTCCCAGGGTCATGGCCGGCACGGAGCGGGGCACACCGGCGCGCAGGGCGATCACGCGACCCACATTGGCCTGGTCGTGCGGCGGTCCGACGCAGCCGACGAAAACCTCGCTCAATTGGCCTGGGTCAATTCCGGTTCGAGCGAATAATTCGCGGGCACAGCTGGCCCCCAAGTGTCCTGCGTCCTCGCCGGCGTAGGCGATTCCGGCTCGTGCCTGGGGCAAGCGCAGTCCAGCGGCCAAGACGATCCGGTTTCCGTTCGAAGTCATGGAGGTGACGTTTGGTGCTCGGTGAAGAGGGATTCGATTTTTTGCGTGTCGGCTGGGAGCTGCCCACGCTGCCGGGGGTCCCAAGCGGGAGCTCGGGGCCGGCACGCCGCTCTGCCGTGCGAGGGGGCTAGGCGGCGCCAACTCCCATGATTGGACTCTTACGGGTCCTTTGTTTCCACGATCAGACCGTTCTCGGGGGGCAAGTTTCTGTCAGTTCCGGCCGACATGAAGGCAGGGACCTCCAGATAACCATTCGGCTGCCTCCAGCCAAAGCAACTTTCTAGGCGGCGATTCGTCGTCCGCACGGCTAGTTCTTCGGCCAAAACCACAGCACCAACAAAGCGGATTCACTTGCAACAGAACAAAGAAACGTCGATTGGAATCGAACGCACGCGCAAGCGTCCGCGCACGGTGCTCGTTTTGGGTGGGGGCGGAATGCGCGGCATGGCCCACGTAGGCGTGCTCAAGGCCATGCAGACCTTGGGCATCGAATACGACGCGATCGTGGGCACCAGCATTGGATCGCTGGTGGGAGCCATGGCCGCCGGCGGCTACTCGATCGATCAGATGGAGGAGTCCATCCGCGACATTCAGAAGGGCGATTACTTCAAGCTCAATTTCCTCAAGCTGATGCTCAAGGGAACGCGCGCTTCGAGCATGTACAGCGGCAACAATTTTCGCGACAAATTGTTCGGTCTGCTGCCCCCGCTGAAGTTTGACGAGATGCAGGTTCCCTTTTACTGCAACGCCGTGCAGCTCGAGTCGGGTGGAAGTGTTTTCTGGGGTGTGCCCAACTTAGACGACATCTCGTTGGTGGATGCGGTCTATTCCTCCTGCGCTCTGCCGGGAATTTTTGAGCCCTACGAGCGCGACGGGAAGCACTACATGGACGGGGGCATCATCGATCCGTTGCCCCTGCGCTTTGCTAAGACCTTGCGACCTGAATTGATTATTGCGGTGGATCTCTCGGTCAAAGCCACCTTCAAACCGCCCAAGTTTTCCGACCGGGTTATTTCCACGCTCTTCCGCTCCTTTGAAATCTGCGAAGAGGTGATTGTCGAGCAGCAGTTGCACATGCACGCGGATTGGCGCACCACCTTGATTCAGCCCAAGGTCGGTCACCTCTCGCGCTTTGACTTCAATGAAGTGCCGGAGATTGTGGCCCTGGGCGAGGAAGAAGCCTACCGCGTGTTGACGTCCCATGCGGGCACGCGCGAATTGGTCGGCTCCGATGTGGTGCCGGGATTGGCTTGCCCCTCGACGCCGCGCGACTTTGTCTCCATTCGCATCGATTCCGATGCGTGCATCGATTGCGGCATGTGCGAGATGGTTTGCGAGACGGATGCCTTTGCGGCAAGGCCCGGTGAACGCGCCTCGGTGCGCAAGCTTTCCAATTACGAATGCACGCGCGATCACGCCTGCGCTCGCAACTGTCCAACCAGCGCGATTCACTTGGGCAATCTGTAGCTATTTGCTGCTTGAGCGTTGCTTAGGTGCTTGTCTGGTTGGAACCGCCCCCTGCGCAAGTCGGGCCTGCGCGACACAAAAACAAGAAGGGACCCGCTGTGGAGCGGATCCCTTCCGTGCCTGCGACAATCGGCAGGGGGAGTGCCTAGTCGCAAGCTCGAAGTTGTTTAGCGCAGGTCACCTTGTGTGCGCGCTTCAACGCTGAGCGTTCCGCGCAGTTTTTCGCCGCTGCGCATGATCGTCAGTTCGATGCCGGAAGGCTTGCGCTCGATGCTGCGGTTCAAGCCCGCCAGCGAATGCAGCTCTACTCCGTCAGCGGAAAGGATGACGTCGCCCGGCAGCAGACCCGCCAAGTTGCCCGCCGTCCCCGCCAGCACGCGACTGACGAAGATGCCCTTTTGATCGGTTCCATAACCGAGGCGGCGAGCAATGTTGGCATTGAGCGGTGCGAGCGAGAGGCCCGTGCTGAGCTCAAGGCCGGTCTTGGCTCCGTTCAGGCCGGTCTCCAATTCGCCCAGCCGGACACTGACACTTTGGGTCTTGCCGTCGCGCAGAATTTCAACCGCGATGCGCTCTCCCGGCTCGGCTGAAGCGGTCAAAATGCGCAGATCCGAAACTTGATTGACGACCTTGCCCCCGATGCTGCGAAGAACATCGCCGGCGCGCAATCCAGCCTGTTGAGCAGGGCCCTCGCTGACGACATCGCCGATCAAAACACCGCTATTTTCGCCGCCTGCAAAGCGCTCGGCCAAGACGGAGTCGAGGTCCTGAATGGTGATCCCGAGCCAGCCGCGGCGAACTTCTTCGCCTTGAATCAGGTCGTCGATCACTGTCTTGGCCAAATTGATGGGAATCGCAAAGCCGACTCCCATGGCCCCGCCGCTGCGCGAGTAAATCGCGGTGTTGATGCCGATGACTTCGCCGCGGAGGTTGAAGAGCGGCCCGCCGCTGTTGCCGGGATTGATGGCGGCGTCGGTTTGAATGAAGTCCTCATAGTCGGTGATGCCGACTCCGGTGCGACCGATGGCGGAAATGATGCCGGAGGTGATCGTCGATGCCAGGCCGAATGGATTGCCGACGGCGGCGACCCATTGTCCGGCGCGCAGCTCATCCGAATTTCCGAAGCGCACGGGTTGAAGGTTTTCGGCTTCAATCTTGAGCACCGCCAAGTCCGTTTTGGAATCAGTGCCCAACACCATACCGGTGTAAATCTGGCCGTCCGTAAGCGTCACCACCACGCGCTCCGCACCGTCAACCACGTGGTTGTTGGTCAGCACGTGACCTTCGCGGCTGATAACAAAACCCGAGCCTTGCCCCTCCTGAAAGGACTCGCGCGCGGGAACCCTTTGCCCGTTGAACGGATTGACGCCGGCGTTGCCGTCAACCCGCGTCACAGATCGGATGCTGACCACATTTTTTTCCGCCAGCAACGCCACATCTTCGAAGGCCGTGGCGAGTTCGCCGCCGGGGAAAGTCTCACGCACTATGGGCCCGGTACCGAGTTCCACGTCGCCGATCGCCAAGCCGTCCACGATTGTGGGCAGGTAGGCGTGGGCGGAGTAACCGAGGAGCAGGGACGCGGTGAGAATGGCGAAGGTGCTGCGGTTGAGGTTGATGTTCATCTCTATTTTGCCTTGCTAAGGGTCCAGTGGAGTTTCAGCTGAGCCGGTGCGCGGCGCGCCTCAAGGTCGTACGAATTTGGCGACCATCTCGGACAATCAGGCTGCCCTATGGGCTTGCAAACGGAGACCGGGCCCGGGCGTTTGCGAGGAGCTTGTTCGCATTCAAGCTCCGCTCGGAAAGCCTTCCCTCAAAAGGGTTTGGGACGATCAGGCCGGGCCCTTGGAAGCGCGATTTTCGAGCGCTCCGTGCGCCGCGGGACTCAGTCTTCGTCGGGATCCGCTCGGCGACCGATGCGCCCGCGGTAATTCTCCCAACGAGCGATCTCGTCGGATCCGAAGCCGGATCTGGGTTGCGGCTCCGTGTCCCAAACTTCAGGCCGCTCGGCGCCTGAAAAATCGGCGTCGTCGCGGTTGTTCGGATTCGGTCCCGATTCATTGATGAATTCGGCCTGGGCGTCCGCCGCTTCGAATCCGGCGCCGTCAAAGCCGGGGGCGCCGCCGAAGGCACCGAACTTGAGTCCCGCCAAGGGTGAGATGCCGTGCCTCATCCGCACGCCCATCAACTCCTGCGTGCCGGCCCACCAAATGAACACGGCCAAGAGGGGGAAGGTGCAGTTGTAAAAGGTCAGGAAGAGCATGGCGAAGGCGATGTAGCGCCCCACGCGCACGGCGTTCTCAGTGGCCGCCACCCAATCCATGCGCGAACCCAAGGCCGCGCGCAGAATGCGCCCGCCGTCCATGGGAAAGGCCGGCAACAGGTTGAAGCCACCAAGGACAACGTTGGCTATGGCGAAAGCAAAAAGAGGGCCGGTCAAGAAGCCCATTCCGATGACACCGAAGAAGGTGCCGAGCACCCCGCACAAAATTGCGAGAACAAAATTGACCGCCGGTCCGGCGATCGCAATCCAGGCTTCAATCTTGGAGTCCTCGGGAATGCGACTCATGCGAGCCATGCCGCCCAGGGGCCAAAAAGTGATGTCGATCACTTTGATGCCGTAGTGCATGGCCACCAGGCTGTGCCCGAGCTCGTGCAGAAACACGGCGATAAATAGTCCGATCAGCAGCGGCAGGAGCCCGGGCTGGGACATTGCCAGCAGCGGCAGCAGAAACCACAGGTAGTGGATGCGCACGTCGATTCCGAACACTCGGCCGAGGAGCAGAGAGTTGGAGGAACCGAAGGAGAGGATTGAGGGACTGCCGGCCACGGAGGAATCGGTGTGTTTTATGGAAGAGGAATTGCGCCTGGGGCGCCTTTGAACCCGGAAAATTTCCAGCGGGTGCTGCGGCCTGAGAGAACGGCCATTGCATCGAGGGGTGTTGCGCCAACCAAATACGTAGCCCCCGTCATTTCGGACGGAAAAACGGTTCCCGGGTCGAGCGAAGGGCGAAACCTAGGCTCGGGTGGGTGAGCGCGCAAGGGATCCCCTCGCCTGGGAACCTCCAGGGGGCTCGATGCGCGCGAAGCCTACCGAATGCCGACCCAAGGCCCAAAAAATGATGGGCAGGGCTCGTATCGGCGGGCCTGCAAGGGTGCCTGTGCAGACAGGTGTGACGCTGCCGCAGCCGCGGGCGTAGGCTCCATCCCATGGCCGCGCCCGATCCCGTTCCGATTCCCCGCCTGTGGCGAGTGGACCTTCGTTCGCTGTCGACGGCTGAGCCGAGGGGGGAGGCGGAGGAGCCGGGGGCGGAGCTGCGACCGTGGTCCAATTCGGATCCGGTCCTGCGGCGGGTGGGAGCTTGGGGCGGCTCGGCATTGGCTATCGCGCTCCAATTGGAAGCGCACGCGGCGGGGAAACCGGCAGCCCTGGTGATTGCCGTCGGCGCGGGAGTGCGACGTGGATTGCCCACGGCAGCGCGCGCATCGATCAGCACTCGCGCACCCCTGGGCGGCTACTTCGGTGAAGGCCAAGTGGGTGGGGCCGTGGCCTCTCGCTTGGCGGGAGTTGCCGATGCTTTGGTTATCGAGGGGGAATTGGACCCGGCTGCGCACGAGCGCCTCGGTCGAACCCGGGACGGCAGCGATTGCGTGTTGCACCTGGATGGAAACGGTGTGGCCACTCTGGTGCGCGTGGAAGAATTGGCCGGTCAAACACCTTTGCTAACGGCGCAACGGATTCAGAGTCGTTGGCCCCACTCCGAAGCCCTTTGCATCGGACCGGCGGGTGAAGTGGGCCTGCCCTTTGCGACTTTGGCCAGCGGAGCTTCGCACCCGAGTTTTGTCGGCAGGGGCGGGTTGGGCGCCGCCCTGGGGGCGCGCGGGCTCAAGGCGATCGTTTTCGACATGGAAGCGGCTCCGCTTCCAACGGATTCGATGCCCGAACTCTTCGAGTGCCTCTCCACATCTCCGAGGCTCAAAGTTCGTGGGGAGTCGGGCGGATTTGAACTCATGCACGCATTCGGCGCCCGCGGTGAGCTGACCGAGCGCAATTATTCGCAGCCCGTGTCGCGGGCTGCGGCCACCGATTTGGCGCTTGAAGCGGAAGCCGCCGGGCGCGAGCGCAAGGGTTGTCGCGGTTGTCCGACTCCCTGTGGTTGGATCTTTGAAACCGGTGCAGGCGAGCGCCATTCGGCACATTTCGGAGCCAGCTGGGCCCTGGGACCCAATTTAGGATTGGATTCCTTTGACGCTTCGTTGCAACTGTTGGCGGCTTGCGACCGAGCCGGCATGGACGCCAAGGAAGCGGGCGCGGTGCTGGCACTCTTGGCGCGTGCGCGGGAAACGCATGGGGGCGAAGCACTTTTTGGGAACTTACCCGGCTTGCAGGCTGCCTTGGATGAATTGTTGCGGACACCGGGCCAGGCTCAAACCGGAGCTCTCGGTGCGGAGTGCCTGGCGCGCGAGTTGGGCTTGTTCGCAGACGAGCGCACGGTCAAGGGACAGTCGGCGCGACCCGAAGCCAATCCTGCGGCGGTCTTGGGGCAATGCGTTTCATCCAACGGTGCGGATCCCCTGCGCAGCTTTCCATTCATGACCGAGGGCGTGACGGCGGCCGGTCGTCTGCGCGAATTGATCGGCTTGCCCTTGGGAAAAGCAAATAGAGATCAGGTGCAGACACCAAGCGCCGGCGAATTGGTTTGGTGGCACGAAAATTTGATGGCTGCGGTGGACGCCTCCGGCTTCTGTGCATTCTCCGCGGCGGGTTTGTTGTTGGATGGACTTTGCAGTACCGATCAATTGGCTGAGTGGATTGAGCCCGAAGCTCTCAAGCATGACCCCGTGTTGTGCACGCAAACGGCAGCCACAAGGTTGTTGGCCGCCGGCGCGACGATCGCGCTGTTGCGCCGCCACTTAAACTGCGAGTGGGGTTTGGACCCCGATGCTGAACGACCGCCGTGGGCTCGAGCGGTACTTGACCAAGACGGCGTTCTCAATCGCTATTGGCAGTTGCGCGGCGCCGAAGTGGGCGGCAAGCCGACAGCGGAAGCGATGGCGAAACTGGCAACGGCATCTCTTTTAACGGTTGGAGCCAAAGCATTGCGGACAAGCGACGCTCGGGCCGCGCGGGCGGTGACGACTACCGAAGCGGGCGCGAGCAGTCAGGATGCCAGTGTCGAGGATTCGTACGCCCGCATCGAATTGCGCACTGTCGGGCCCCTGCGCGAAGCCCTGGGGACCTGCACGGGTTTTCGTGCGGCGGACTTCCCGCCGGGCCAAGTTACGTGCATGGATGTTGTGCAAGCGTTGTCCCAAAGCCGCCCCAAGGCGGCTCGTTTCCTTCTGCGCGAAGGGCAACTGACCGTCGCCGTTTACCGAGGGGGCAAGCCGCTCGGAGCCGCGGATTGCGTGCGGCCGGGTGACACGCTCGACTTGGTTGTGGCGATTGCCGGGGGCTGACGCTGGATGCGAAGGTCCGCGCGGGGACCGAAGGCAATTGCGTGTGCGGGCGCGATTGCGCTCGACTTTTACTTGCGCCGAAAGCTGCCCGGCCTGAGGGCGGTTGCAAATACGTGCCAAGCGGCGCGATAGATTTCCGTCTTGCTGATTTTCGAGACGCCGGCGCGACGGTCTTCAAACAGGATCGGTGTTTCCGCAATGCGGAAGCCGGCGCGATGCACGCGGCAAACCATCTCTTCGAGGAAGGAGTAGCCCGAGGAGCGCACCGAAAACGGATCGACCTCGCGCAGGACTTCACTGCTGTAGCAACGAAATCCCGATGTGCAATCGTGGACGGGCAAGCGCAGCAGAGCTCGCGTATAAAAATTTGCGAAGGTCGAAAGCATGCGCCTGTGCATGGGCCAGTTCGCGACTCCGCCGCCGGGGACGTAGCGCGAGCCGATCACCATGTCGTGGTTTTGCATGGCGGCCAAAATCGCCGGCAGGTAGCGCGGATGGTGACTGAAGTCGCAGTCCATGGTCAGGACGCGCCCGTAGTCGTTGTCCAGCCCGTGTCGAAAGCCGGCCAGGTAGGCGGTGCCGAGACCCAACTTGCCCGGGCGGCGCAAGAGGTGCAGGCGCGGCTCCCGTTCCATTTGGCCCTGCACCAGGTCGCCCGTGCCGTCGGGACTGTTGTCGTCCACAACCAGGACTTCCAAAGAGGGGTCCTGCTCGAGCACCTCCGCCGAGAGTCCAAGCACATTCTCGGCCTCGTTGTAGGTGGGTAGGACGACGAGGGCGCGCATGGGCGAGAGAAGGTAAGGGCAAGGAGGGGTGGGCGCCACCGACTAGGAAGCCGAGTGCGTGGGTTTTGGGCTTCGCGCCAATCCTGAGCCGGTGCCGCGGATCCCCATTGGACCGGGGCCGGCGGGCTCCCGGAGCCTTGGAATGCCAGCCTTGGCCGCAGATGCGGGTCGAGCCAGGCGCTAGTCTGATGGCATGAGAGCTAAGTGTGGCCGAAGAATCGAGGCGAAGCGCGGAGAATTGTCCGCCGATCCGAGGCGAGCGCGCTGGGGGGGCTTGGCTCTGATTTGTATCGCCGGCCTCACTTCCATTTTCGCCGCGGCCTGCAGCCCGGCGCCCGACGAACGCCCGACGCCGGTGATCCTGATCGCGATCGACACCCTGCGCGCGGATCGCCTGGGACTTTTTGGCTGCGAATTGGATACGAGTCCCGAGCTAGACGCGTTCGGGGCCGGAGCGACGGTTTTTGAGGCCCACGTGACCCAGGTCAATTCGACGTTTCCTTCGATGACCTCGATCTTGACCGGGGTCTCCCCGCGCACCCACGGCAATTACGCGGCCATCCCGGTCGAGGGCATGTTGGCCGAAGGTTCCAGCGCTGACTTGCCGAGTTTGGCCGAGCGCCTCTCAGCCGCCGGATACCACACGACTGCCGTTTGGAGCCATCCACTGTGGACCGGAGATTTTTGGCGCGCCAGGTCGCGTGCGGCGGTCCGTCGCGGGTTTCAGCATGAAGCTTCCATCCCGGAGCACTATTCGCCGGCGGAGCGTGTGGCTCGAGATGGATTCGTGGAAACCAACACGCGCGTCTTTCAGGCGCTCGAGCGCTGGTCGCAGGAGGATGCCGACAAGCCGCTCATGCTTTGGGCCCATTACTTTGATCCGCACACGCCCTACGCTCCGCCCGCGGCTGAACGCGATCTTTTTCTCCAGCACCACTTGGATGCTGCCGGTCGCCCCGGCGCCTATGGGGACCTCGTTCAGCGCGCTCCCGATCAGCGCACCGATTGGATTCGATCCCGTTTGGATCCGCGACGACGGCAGGATTTGAAATTGGCCAATGGGCGCGCGCTATACGATGCGGAAGTGCGTGCCGTGGATCGCGGTCTGGGACAGCTCTTTGCGCATCTGAAGCAGCTGGACCTTTATGATCGCGCCCTAATCGCCGTTTTTGCGGACCACGGCGAAAACCTTGAGAATCCGGCCCATTCGGCCGATTGGATCGCTTTTTCCCACGAGCGTTTGTTCGAAGGTGTGTTGCGAATCCCGTTGATTCTCAAATTGCCGCAGCAACGCGAGGGCCGGCGCATCTCGGCCCTCAGTCAAAATTTGGACCTGGTCCCGACCGTCTTGGACGTGCTCGGGCTCGATGGTGATGCGCGCATTGAAGGCCGCAGCTTGCTGCCGCTTGTGCGCGGCCAACGCGAGCCGTTGCACGATTTCGTCTTTAGCGAAGCATCCGGATTCGAAGAATTGTCCGTGCGCACCGAGGAACTCAAGTACATCGAACCCGGTGAAGACGCCGACCCCTTGCTTTTCGATTGGCGTCGCGACCTGAGCGAAGAAACAGATCTTTTTGAACAAGCCGGGGATGACCTGCGCGATTCATTGGCGGCTGAGTTGGCTGCCTATCGCGTCAACGATCGCTGGCGCTTGCGCATCGATCCGTCCTTTCCCGGCGAGAGGATCGAGTTTCAATTGGATCTAGCCCAGGGAACCCTGGTGGAAGTGGAGGGGCCCGGAACGCTTTCGAATTCCGAACACAGCTACCACTGGAGCGGTGAGGTGCCGGCTGCTGGAGTCGAGTTCTTATTGGTTCCGAGGCTGCGCGAAACGCAGTTGAATTGGCGCTTTGCTCGGCTTGGGGCAAGCGCTGTGCAGCCAGGTCCAAATTGGCCCGAGCGCATCCACATCGGACAGCGTCCGCTCGGCCGGAGCACGGCGATCCCGGTTTGGCACGCGAGCAGCTTGCCGGCACCTGCAAAACCTCTGTTGAGCGTCAGTGCACAAGAATCTCAAATTCAGCTGCTTTCGTCGGGCCCCGCGGGACTGGCCCTGCGCTTCGAATTGCGTTTCGAGGAGCCGGGCTATGGACGCGTGTTCAAGGTCTTGGACGCGCCGGACTTCAGCTCGCAACTCTTCGAAGAGCATGGCGGCGGAGGGGCGCGCCTGCGCCTGAGCGCCGAGTCCGGTGCGGATCCGAGTGCGGCCGTGCTGGACGTGGCTCCGGATGCGCCTTGGTTGCTCCTGGCGCGGGCCGACGGAGAGTGGCTGCCGGCTCAACAAATCAATTGGTTTGGGAAGGCAATCGACACGTCCCAGCAGCAATTTGTATTTCCTTTTCCGCGCCGGGATGCGCGCATCACGGGGGCCGCGTTGGCCGCTCCGCGCGAACGTCGATCGGGGGGCATCGATCTTTGGCTCGAGACGGGCGGAGGCGGCGTCGAAATCGATGGCGAGCTTGTGGATCCCGCCCTGGCGGATGAGCTGCGTTCCCTGGGCTATGTGAAGTGAATGTTGGAGCGACGGCCTCGGGCGAAGGCTCAAATCGGCAGCTTTGGATCGGGGCCGGGGTGCAGCCCCGGTAAGGCGCTTCCAAGGCGCATGGCTCGCTTCGGGCCCGTAGGCCTTTCGCCCACGGCTCCGCGCGCGTAGCTTGTTCGTCCCCGTTGGCTGCGGTACGCGCGGCCTTTGACCCCGCAAAGGTTTTGACAGAGATACTGATTATCAAGCACGCGGCCTTGGGCGACGTGCTGCGAACGACCTCGATTCTGCCCGGTCTGAAACAGCGCTACCCGGACGCCCGCATTTGCTGGTGCACGGCCAATATCGCTGTGTCGCTCGTCTCCCAGCACCCCCTGGTGGACCAAGTGCTGCGCCATCCTCCCGTGGAGGGCCCGTCGCCCGACTTACCGCCCGCGTTGGGGGAGGGACAGAGTCGCTGGGACCTGGTCTTTTCCTTTGATGACGAAGAGCATCTCTGCCAACTGGCCACGGACCAAGCCGGGGGGTTGTCCGGAGTTGAGCGGGGCATTCTGCACGGGGCCTACATGGGAGCGGAAATTCGGGGCAAGGCCCCCGATCGCCGTTGCTACACGGAGGACACGGCCCCTTGGTTCGACATGGGCCTGATCTCCGTGCACGGTAAAGAGCGCGCGGATCAATTGAAGATTGAAAACCAGCGCACGCACCCCGAGATCTTTGCCGACATGTTGGGGATCGAAATGGGCAAGCCCGAGTTGCCGATTCCCAAGCCCGCCATGGACTTCGCATCGGAATTTGCTCGGCGCACCTTGCCGGTTTCGCGCGATCCCCTGATCGGATTGAACACGGGCGCCGGCGGGCGTTGGAGCTCTAAACGCTTGAGTGTTGAGCAGACGATTGAAGTGGCCTGTGAGATCTCCAAGCGCCACGAGGGCAAAGTCAGTTTCATGCTGATGGGGGGCTACGACGAGAGCGAGCGCAACGCGGAAATTGCAGCCGGTCTCGAGGGCAAGGTGCGTTTCATTGATCCGGGAACGCGCAACACCCTGTTGAACTTTGGAGCCTTGGTGGCGCGCACGCATTTGGTGCTGACCAGCGACAGCTTGGCTATGCACGTGGCGATTGCTCTCAATCGGTATGTCGTGGCCTTCTTCGCGCCGACTTCGGCAGCGGAAATTGAGCTTTACGGGCGCGGCGAGAAGGTCGCTAGCACAGCGCCCGACGCGTGCACGTACAGACCGGACGTAGACACATCAACGCTGACAACCGAGCGCCTTGCGGACGCAGTGGATCGCCAACTGAAAGAGGCCACGGCAAAATGAAAGTCCTTCAGTTCTTTTGCCAAAGCGGCGGCGACAAGCGCACTGCCCGGAGCCTGGAATCAAAGGTAAAGCCCAGTGCGGCAGCGCTCTTGCTCCTCGCAGCTGCAGCCTGCGGCGGGGATGAGCCGCCTTTGTATGAAGGCCCTGATTTGGGTGCAAGCGCTCACGATTACTCAATCGCGGCGGAATTTCAAAACGCCGACCGCGCGTGGGACCTCGACGTGTTGCAACCGGGTCGTTTGTCTCACCGCCGATTCTTGAAGGACGGTTGGTCTTTTCCCGGTAACGCCAAGCCGGTAGAAGGCGACATTGTTTCGCTCTGGGCCGACGAATTAACTTCGGCTGTCGAATTCTGGTGGACGGAGCTAAGTGATCGCAAGTTGACCTTCCAAGCTTTCCCCAAGAAGCGCGAGGGTGAAAAGCAAAGCGTGCGAGTGTCGCTCAACGGAGAGTTCATCGGTGAATCTGAACTCGATCAAAAATGGCAAGCGCTCAGTTTTCGGCTGCCCGCCGCGCTGCAGCGCCAGGGATTCAATCGCATCGGCTTTGAATACGCTTACTTGGATCGGCCGCGGGATGAACCTCCCGTCAATGGAAAGCTCAGCAGCGACCATCGCCGGTTGGCTGTGTCCATGCATTCGATTGCAATCGAGCCGGTTGATGAAGCTGTGGCGAGGCGCCGCGCCGAGGCACTCAAGCTGAGCCCCTCGGGCTCGCGGCTAGTCCTGAACCGCTTGACGGTGGAGCAAGTTTCCGGATCGCAGCTCGCCTACCACTTGAAAGTCCCTCCGAGTGCGAGCCTGGAAACGTCGCTGCTTTACATCGATGGGGGCAGCAAGCAGCCCGAACAAGCCACTTTCCGCGTGCGCTTGACTTCAAGCGAAGGTGCGAGCGCCGTGCTGCTCGAGGAGAGCGTTCCCTATCGCGAAGAACGCAATGATGTGGAAGCGGATCTCTCAGCCTACGCAGGTCAAATCGTTCGCTTGGATTTTGAGTTAGAAGCCGCGGATGGATCCAAGGAGCCTGTTCTGGGTGCATGGATCGCTCCGGGTATGGACGGCGCTGAGGCGACCAAGTCCGAACCTGCAAAGCCTGTGATTCCGGCAGCCGCACAGGAAAAGCTCAAGCATCGACCGGTGGTCATGGTTCTGCTGGATGCCTTGAGCCCCAGCTTTTTGAGCTGCTACGGCGGTCGGGAGGGTTTGACCCCCAACATCGATCGCATGGCCTCCGAGGGTGTGCGTTTCAACAACGCGTGGGCCCAAGCGACCTACACGATCGCATCGGTGTCATCGACGCTGACCAGCAACTACACGTGGAAGCACTCCTCTTGGAAAGAATCGACCAAGGTTCTGGATGATGTGAAGCGTTGGCCGGAGCACTTTGATGCAGCCGGTTATCGCACGGCTGCGGTGGTTTGCTCGCCCAATGGAGCGTCGCGCTTGGGATTGGAGCGCGGCTTCGAGACCTACAAAGAACTCTTTACCAGCGCGATTCGCGAAAAGGGCGTGCCCTATGCCGAAGAAGTCATTCCGGCAGTAGAGGCCATTGTGAAACAGGGCGATGAGCGCCCGCTATTCCTCTGGATTCACATCATCGAGCCCCATGAGCCCTACCATCCGCCCGAGAGTTGGCGCGGGCGCTTCGGCGGTGATTACAAGGGTGATGTCACCGGGGATGATGAAACGCTCTGGAATATTCGCCGTCGAGACATTGCGCCCAGTGAAGAGGACATTGCGCATCTGCGGCACGAGTACGAGGAAAACCTGGGCTATGTCGATGAGATGCTGGGCAAAATGCGCGGCAGCTTGGAGCAGCTCGGTCTGTGGGATGAAGCCGTTTTCTTCCTCTTCTCGGATCACGGCGAAGGTTTCATGCAACACGACGGAGAAGTCTTCTCCGGCATGGGGCACGGATCGACGGTTTACGAAGAGATGGTGCAAATTCCCCTGATCGTAAACCTACCCGGCGATTTGGGTCGCACGGGGGAAGTGAGTGACAGCTTAGCGGCCGGCATCGATCTGCTGCCGACGGCCGCGGATCTTGTGGGCATCGATCCGGATCAAGTGGGTTCGAATGGAATCAGCCTGGCAGCCGAATTCTTCACGGAGACCGGTGTCCGCGATTACGTCATTTCCCACAGCGCATCCTTCGACTCGGCCAAGTTTTTGCCGGCACTGACACTGCGTGTGGGCGACCTGAAGTACGTGCACACTTCCGGCGAAGGATTTGAGCTTTACGACTTGTCCAAGGACCCCGGCGAACTGAACAACTTGGCGGACGAGCAGCCCGTCTTGGCGGGCTGGATGCGTCATCAGCTGCGGCGTCGTTCGGGGTTCAATTTGGATGAAGGCGGCGTTGCAGGCCTTTCTGAAATTGACCTGGAGAACATGACCGAACAGGAGCGTGCCGCGTTGGATGCTCTTGGTTACTTAGGTGACAAGTAGCACTGGCATGATTGCGGAGTCGGATTTTGAAGTGACGCTCCCCGTCATTGTCCCCCTCAACCAATTGAGCGCGAGTGATCCCGATGGAAGGTCGTAGCCTTTACACCGCCGCCAAGGTCCTGCAGGGCATCGGCTTAATTGTGGTTTTGGCCGGGCTCGTCATGAGCATGCAGTTGGGCATGGAAGAGGAGGGGCTCAAGTCCATGGCCTACGAAGGCACCGGCTTGATCGCGGGGGGGGTGATCTTCGTGGTTGGCGTGCTGCTCGAGAAGCTGGCTGGGCGCGGTTCGAGCTGATCGGCACAGGCTGCATGGGGGGCGGCATGGGGGGCGGCATGGGATCGCCCGAGCCCAATTCGGTGCCGTGCGAGCCGATGGCATCGAGGCGTGCCAAAAAGCGAGTTCAGGACCCGTTTGAGTCGAGTTGCAAGTCCCTGCTTGGGGCCCCGGGCGGCATGGCGGCTGCGTGCTTCAGTGGGGGGTAAGCTAAATGGGCATACCTAGTCACTGCCGCCCCGAACGACTGACTAATTATTCATTTTTTCGCTATCCAAGGTCGAGCAGGAAATCGATTTGGTCACGAAATTGGACCTCGGGGTCAATCTGGGGCTGATTGAGGGGCCTCCAGCGGGCATTTAGGCGGCCTGCATGAAACTCTCCCTAGATTTTTTCGCCAACTTCCCAGCATCGTGGAATCCTTGTGGAACCTCAGCTCCTTGCGGCCGGTCTCAAGCCACCGGTACCGGCACACCGAGGTCACAGCAGGCCCACCACCCCCGGGCTCGATGAGCCCGAGCGTTTTCGTTGCTAAGCCCACTCCTGAATTCAGAACCTCTCTCACTTCCTCTCATTATGAATAGGATCATTACTATCGGCCTGACCGGCTTGGCCTTTGGCGCCTTTTGCGCCAATGCCGACGCGCAGGTTTTTGTCCGCAATACTTCGGACGTTCCGAACCAAACCACAGGCGTGGCCAGGTACACGGAAAACGTCGACTTCGCCGACCTCGATCTCGACGGAGACTGGGACGCTGGATTCGCCCACGGCGGCGACAACGGCAACATCCAAGACCGCGTGTGGATCAACCAGGGCGGCCTTCAGGGCGGCACCGTGGGCGTCTTTTCCGATCAAACCGGCTCCCGCTTGCCCGCCATCGCCAGTGATGGTCGCGACGTTGAGTTCGTGGATATTGAGGGCGACGGCGACATG
>JAJDES010000021.1 GCA_029259675.1 Planctomycetota bacterium | reverse complement strand
GAGCTACCGACCAAATTGGCCCTGAGTGACGACGGCGAACGCTTGGCCGTCGGTTGGTGGGACTTTGCCAGCGGCGTCCATGCGCGCGGCGAATTTTGGGACCTTGCCGGCCTGACTCGGCTGGCCGAAATCAATCAACCGGGAGTCATTGGCGGCCTGCAAAATTTTCCCATCGCCGCTCTGTTGACGCCCGACGGCGCGCGCGCTGCCTTTGGCTTTTGGGGCGGCCACACGAGCCCAGAACTGATGCTCGTGGACGCGGGCGGCCAAGTGGTACTCAGCGCGAATCTTTCGGGCAGCGTTCAGGACTTGGACTTAGATGCCAGCGGGACGCGCTTGATCGTGGGCGCCAAGGACGGGCACGCAAATCAATTCTCCACCACGGGCCGAATTCTGCAATTCGACACGGGGGAGCGCGACGTACAAGTCCAAGCGGCCGCGCAGACCGGCGGCTTGCTCGAATTGGTAGCCAAGCGCACGGGTAGCCTCTTTGGCGTATTTCTATTGGGCAGCGAAGCGCAGGGGCTAGCGCCGGTTCCGGGCTGGGGCGGCCTTCCCATGTTGGACCCCTTCCAGCCCCTATTCACTTTCGCGCGCGCCGCGGATGCCGAAGGCGTCGTGCGCTTGCCCATGCTCCTGCCCGACGATCCCAGCTTGGTGGGTTTCGCCTTTCAAACGCAGGTGCTGTTCGCCCTGCCGGCTGAGTTGCTGTTCAGCACCGACTTGGCGCGGGTCCTCATCCTGCACTGAGAACGCTTCGGCGCAGCAGCGGGAATCCGGACTAAGGCCTCTGCTTTACGGGTCTGGGCGGCCGTTTTCAGCGGGTCGGCTCGCGAATGCAACCCCGCAAATGGCTCCCCGGGACTGTTGTACCAGCCCCGCGCGGCGGGCTTTCGCCTGGAGAAAGTTGCATAGCCCTACAGGAGCCCATTTGGGGACGTCGATAGAAGCCGCGATATCCCTTGCGGTCGCTTGGACCGGAAGTGATGCGCCCCGTCCTTTCCCCACCGGTCCACCCCGGGCCCCACCCTCGACGGCACCCCATGCATTCGACTACGTCATCCGGGATTTCTCTCCGCGCTTTGGTCCTCATCTCCGGCCTCTTCTTCGCTGGTTGCTCCTCGAGCTCCAGCAGTGCGCCGGTGCAATCCGTCGTTTCGGCCGTGCAGGATCTAACTGTCGATCCCGACGGCTTGAGTACGGTGATCACCTTTCCTGTGGACTTCCCCGGTGGAGTCACCACGGCCAATTTCGAAGCTTCAGGCGGGCAAATGGCCACGGGGGTGACCGTGGTCGGTGCCGTTGCAACGGTCGTCTGGGATGCCCGCGTGAGCCCCAGCGACACGCTGCGCACCGTCGGCATTCCCGGTTTCTCATCGAGCTTTAGCGCGGTGACGGCTTCGGACGTGTCGGCGCCCAGCTTCACGGTCAGCGGCAGCCAAGTAGCCGGCCTCGGCAACGATGTGCTGACGGTTACGTTTAGCGGACCGCGCGTAGTGGAGAGCGAAGCGGAAGATGTTTCCAATTGGGTCCTGCGCGTGAACAACACCAGTTTGACGCTCACGGGCGCCAGCTTGGATCTCGTTCCCGCCACCCAAGTGCTGACGATTACCCTGCCGAGCACGGCCAACTTGCACGCCAGCTTTGATCTTGCGACCACCGGCTTGATGAGCGTGGCGGATGTATCCCTGGCCGCCACCCCGGTTGTGGGAGCTGCAACGGGCGATGCGATTGCGCCGGGTTTGACGTCGGCCACCCAAAACCTGGCCGAGGATGAATTCGGAAAGGTGATCGACTTCGTCTTTGCGGAGGCCATGGATCCGACCTTCGCGACAGTCACCACCAACTTCGATGCGGGCTTCCCGGTCTTTGCCACGAACGTTACCTACGTCAATCAAGTCACCCTGCGCGTGACCTTCACCGCTCCGGTAATTCCGGGCGTGGACAGCGTGACCCTGACGGACGTCGTCGACGTGCACGGCAATGCCTATGCCGGCGGAGCCGCAGCTGTTGTCGCCGGGTCGACCGTGGCCAACGCCTTTTCGGCGAATCCCACGGTCTCAACGGTTTCGGGCGCGGGGGGCGACTTGGTCGTGGCCAACTTCGTTCAAGCGATCGATCCCGCAGATGCGGAGGACCCGGCCCACTGGACGCTTGTCATCGACAGCAATCCGATCGTTTTGGCCGACCAAACGCTCAGCTATGACTTTACGGGCAAGCAGCTGACGATTTTTCTGGCCGACGATTTTGACAACGGCGAATCCTTCACGCTCAGCGGCGCCTCGGGCAACGAGCCGCTCGACGTGGATGGTGAGATTTTCACGACCAGCTTTGCCGGGACCGTAGCGGGCGAAATGACCGTGCCCACAGTTCTCAGCGTGATTCAAAACCGCGCCGTGGACCCCACCGGCGCCACCCTGGATGTGACCTTCTCCGAGGATCTCGATGACGTTCAGGCGGAGACGGTGGGCAACTGGACCGTGGACGCCTTGACGGTTAGCTCGGCCACCTTGCAGTCGGATATGGAAACCGTGCGTTTGGTGCTATCGGGCGCTGCCGTTCCCGGCGATGTGGACCTCGATGTGTCCCTGATCGAAGACCTGGCGGGCAATGTCGTCGCGCCCGTGACTTCCCAGGCCATCGTCAGCACCGACATGGCGGCACCGCTGCCCAGCAATCAACTTGCTTCCGCCGTGGAAGGCGCGGGCAATGACACCTTGGCGGTCGCCTTCAGCGATTCCATGGTGCAGGCGGAAGTCGAAGATATCAGCAACTGGACGGTGCAATCACCGGTTGGAAGCGCTTTGACATTGACCAACTCGACGGTTGCTTTTGACACGGTCACCAAGCGCGCCGTCCTGACCTTTGTGGCCACCGACGACATCAATCTAAAGACCGGCAACGACTTCAATGTCAGCTTTGCCGGCATGCGCGACTTGGGTGGCAACACCGTGTCCGCGACTGTGCTGAGCGGCGATGTGGTGGCCGAAAGCACCTTGCCGCTACTGAGCGTGGCTCACTTGGACGGCACGTTCGCCAATCAAGTGCACGTGCGCTACAGCGAGCCGTGCGATGAGATTGACGACCTCTTTGATGCCAGCACGAATCCGACCGGCTTGACCGAATACGTTTTGCGCAACAGCGTTGGAACGCTGCGCGCAAATGCGAGTTCCGTCAGCGTGGATACCGACTTGATGGGGGGGGTGGTGACCTTCGGTGTCACCATTCAAGCGGGCGACACCATCGACGTGATCGGGATTACGGATTTGGCCGGCAACCCGATGTTCCCCTACTTGGCCACGGCGATCGGTACGGAAGAATCGGGCACGCCCACCTTGGGCGGAGCGAGCGAATTTACGACGATCAGCGGCGAAGAGAATGACACGATCAGCGTGGTCTTCGATCGCGACATGAGCACTTGGGAATTGCTCGACCTTTCGCACTACGCCTTGGAATTGTCTTCGACACCGGTGTCCTTGACGGGTGCGCGCTTGAGTTTCAACGGCACCGATACGGTCACGATTTTCCTGGAGAACGCCAATGCATCCGATTTGGCGACCGCCAGCAATTACGACCTGATGGTGAGTGGATTGCAATCCGCCCAGGGGGCTTCGATTTCGGGAACCTCCATGCTCAGCATCTCTTCCGCGGCTGGATCCGATTCCACCACGGCCAGCTTGCCGGCCGGCTCGGTGGTTGTGGACAACGCCGACATGACCGGCAACTCAATCATCATTCAATTGGACGAAGCGATCGACTCCACCGACGGGGCCGATGAGTCTTTGATCACCCTCAATGGCGGCAACCCCTCATTGGCGACGGTGATCGGACCGCGCTCCGTGCGCGCGACTTTCGGCAGCGCGACAGTCGGGCAAACCCTGAATGTGACCTTCGCCGACCGCGCCGGCAATTCGGCCTTGGCTTCCCTGGCATTGGGCGCCGCGGATAGCGCGGGACCGCTGCTGACGGGTTTCACGGGAACGGCCAATTCGGGCTTGGGCCGGGACGTGCTCGAGCTGGTCTTTGACGAACCGGTCGATCCCGTGACCGCGCTCACACCCAGCAACTACACCATTACCCACGGCGGATCGCCCCTGAGCCTTTCCGGCTCGGGCATGCGTTTGGTTTCCGCAACCAACACCGTTCGTATCGAATTGCCAGCGAGCGTTGATCTCGACAGCACCCTGAACTTGCATGTTCTGGTTGACAACGTTGAGGACACCTCCGGCAATGCGATCAGTCCCCAGGGCGACAGCTTCGGAGCTGTGGGCGGCGATGTGACGGCACCGGGCTTCAGCTCGGCCTTCGTGAACTTCCGCGCCGCGAGTGCCGGCACGACGGTCGACATCCTCTTTGATGAGGACGTGGACGCGAGCTTCGCCACGAACATCAGCAACTTCACCTCCGATGGGGGGCAAAGCCTGGTGAGCGCGACCTTGCTGCGTTCCGACACACTGCGACTGGTCTTTGATGCGGCCATCTCAATGGGAGACCAAATCGATTGCACCGGCTTGCTTGACCCCGCTCAAAACGCCTCGGGAGCCATCAGCGTGGTGCCGACCCTCTAGGGGCCGAGACCCGGTTTACGAAGCCATATGGGCGTTCTGTGCAAGCTGAGGAGGGTATGCAAGCCAAGAATCGGGCGCTCGCAAAGAGCGGCGTGCGATTGGCTTCAGATGCCTCCATCCGGGGTCCGATACGGCTCCAAGTCCCGCAGTGGCAAACCCCGGCAACTGACTCCCCAACGATTGGGATCTTTGCTCGTGGATGCTCCCGCTGACGTTGACGCCGCGCCCCAAGGACCCCAAGACCGATGCTAAGCAACAGCAAACTATCCACGCAGATCACCAAGAGAGGCCAAGTGCGCTGGTTCTTGGTGGTTTCTGTCTTGGTGGTTTCCACATCGATATGCATGGCGGCGCTCTACAACCGCAATGCGCAAGGGGAGTGGGAAGCTCTGCCCGCCGCCCGAACCGATGACGTCGACTCGGTGGCCGCGCGCCTGTCCGAAATCGAATCTTTCAATCAGCGCTATCCCGTTTGGTTGGGGTTGCGCAAGGCTCAAACTGAGCACAGCTTTCTGCGCACACGTTTGGAAGTGTTGAAGACCGAAGCCGTTTTGGCGGCGGCGCAGTCGCAGGAACAATCCGACTCTCGTCAGCATGAAGCGGAGCTCGCGCGTCAGCGGGGTTTGCAGTTTGCTCAGAGCGGCGATTTCCGGGGGGCTTTGGACGAATTCCGAATCGCGCTCTATTCGTCTGAAAGCGATTGGGAAGAGCGCGATCGCATCACCCGCGACGTGAATGCGATTGAAACCTGGTTGGAGGAGGAAAAGTGAGAATTGTCCGCAAGTTCCTATCTCACACAAGGCAGCGGCAAGCGCGCAAACGCCTGGCGGATGATCCGTCACCGATGACATACGCCGCGCTTTCCAAAGAACATGCCTGGGACGGCAACTCGCGCGAAGCCCTTCGGGTTTGCGAAGAGGGATTGCGTTCCTTCCCCGGCAACCCGGAGTTGCAGCGCTTGGCAGACAAGTTGAAGCGCTCCGGTCGAGAAACGAGATTGATGGAGCTCAAGCAGTTGTTGCGCGAAGCTCCGCGTCCCGCGCTGTGGGCCGAGATGAGCGAAATCCTCTTGGATTCGGATCAGATGATTCGAGCCGAGGAATGTGCCCAAGCTTGGTTGGATTCCACCGGCGACGACGAAGCGCAATTGATGCTGGCCAAGGTTTGCTTGGAGCGCTTTATCGCTGATCGCGGCCGAGATGCCGGATTGCGCGCGGTTGAAATGCTGGACAAGGCCGGCGAGCTTTGCCCCCGGGATTCACGCGTCTTGCACATGCGACTGCGCTTGATGAGCAAAGTCGGTGCGATTGAAGAAGCCTTGCAAGCGCTTACGACCTTGCTCGAATTGGAGCCTGGAGACCCCGAATTGGAAGCGCGTTTCCGGACTTTGCGGTCGCAGAGCGGGAACTCCATGAGCATGGCTCAGGCTTTGCGGGAAGTGGACCGCACGGGCATCTTCTTCGACGACGATGTCCAAGCTCGCGAGCGCGGTTCGCTGAGCCAGCGCGACGTGCGCCCCCTGCTGCAAGAAATTGCAAACGAATCGGGAGTTCACGCCGCGATTTACTTGCGGGGCAGCACCGCCTTGGTACAGGGCCCGCGCGGTGCAACTGCCGAACGCGCGGCACGCGCCGTGCGCCGTGTCGTACGCTCGGGCCGCTCGACTTCGCGTCGCTTGGGCTTGGGCCAGATTTGCGGCATCACGCTCGAGGGCAACTTTGGAACATTGGCGCTGGAAGCCGGCGAAATGGACGCCGGCGCCATTTGGTGCGCGGGCAAACTTTCGGGTGCCAGGCGCAAAGTACTGTCAAACCTGGCCGGGATTGACGCTTCCACCGAGGAGGTCAAGTCGTGATTGAACTGCTTGAACCTCTGGCCAAGCAACCGGGCGTGCTGATGGCCGCATTGGTTTCCGATGACGGCGTACCCGTCGCCGTTCCCGGTGGCCTCGGTAGCGACGGCAGCCCGCAGGGATCCTTGGGAGATCCCGAAGCCCTGGCGGCTTTCTCCGCCGGCTGGTTGGACGAATTGGCTGGAAGTGTTGCGTTGCTGTCCTGCGATGCACCGCGCCGAGTCGTCCTGCGCGCCACGCGTGGAACTCTGCTGTTGCTGCGGACTTCCGGCGCTGTGTTGCTGGTCCTGCTTGAGTCGGGTCTCGGTCCCGACGAACTGTGGCTGCCCATGGAAGGTGTGGCCGCTCGAATACAGCGCATCTTGCGCGGCATGGGGGAAACCCCCGTCGCCGAGTCAGCGCCTATAGATGACCCCGCTAGTGCGCTGCCCGCCGAAACGGATGCGGGTGGCGTTCCAACTATTGTTCACGATCGCGAGGGAGGCGACTCCGCAAGGAACTGACATGGTCCAGATCAACTTCGCACAGAAGAAAATCAATGCCAAGATCGTTTATTACGGTCCGGGTATGTCCGGTAAGACCACCAATCTTGAGGTGATCCACCAACGCGCTCCCGAGCCCAATCGCGGAGATTTGACGAGCATTAGTACGGATGGCGATCGAACGCTGTTCTTCGACTACATGCCGCTGGATCTCGGAACGGTTGCGGGAATGCGGACCTGTTTTCAGGTCTACACGGTGCCCGGGCAGGTTTATTACAACTCCACTCGCAAGCTGGTCCTGCAGGGCGTTGACGGAGTGATCTTCGTCGCCGACTCGCAGGAATCGATGCGCGAGCAAAACCTCGAGTCCCTGCGCAACCTCGAAGAAAACCTTCAGGAGTACGGCAAGAGTCTTGAGACGCTGCCGCACGTGTTGCAGTGGAACAAGCGCGACATGCCCAACGCTGTCAGCGTCGCAACATTGGAAGGTGAGCTGAACAAGTTCTCCGTTCCGAGTTTCGAAGCTGTTGCCAATACAGGCCAAGGCGTTTTCCCGACACTCAAGGCCCTGGCAGCTCAGGTGCTCAAGAACTTGTCCCACGAAAACGCCGGTGGCGGAGCGGCAAGTGGACAAGGTGCCGGAGCGCCGCAGACCCAGGGGCAAGCAGCGCCCGCAGGTCTGTACCAAACCGGGTTCTCGGCTCCGCCGCAACCTGGCGCAGCAGCCGGAGTTCCCGCGCAAGCGGCTCCCACGTCCATTCACAACGTAGCGGCGCAGCAGCAAGCCATGCCGCAGCAAGCCGGAGCGGGTCCGATCTCCGTTCCCTTGACGGACACCGGAATGGTTCCGCGCAGTACCGTGCCGCAGGCGCCGCAACAGGCTCCCCAGCAAGCTCCGGCCGCAGCTATGCCCGGCGCAGCTCCGCAACAAATGCAACCGCAGGTGCAACCGCAGATGCAGCAGGCCGTTGCACCCCAGGCTGGAACGGGAAGGGCGCCGGCGCCCGCGCAGGCCCACCAGGGTCAGCCGCAAGTTGCGACCCAGCAACAAAGCGCACGTCAAACCAAGCCCCAGGCACGTCCTGGAGCGAAGCAAGCGGCCCGAGGAACTCAGGCACGCAATGTTCACAGGCGCATCCCCGCGTCCAACGGCGAAGCGGAAGCTTCATCGAAGGGCAAGGGCGGCATGCTCTATACGGGCGCCTTTATCGTCTTGGCCACCGCGGTTGGAGCCGTGCTCGCGCGGGCCATCCTCTCTGTCCTCTTGAATCCGGAGAGTGGAATGAGTTTCGACCAACAACTTCGGGCCGATCGCCTGGTCTTTTATGAGCAGGAAGTCGAGGCCCTGAATACTGAGCTCGACGCTTTCCTTGAGCTGTCGAAGGCGCGCAGTGCGCTGTTAATCGACCGTGAGGGTCACTTGGTGACGCGTCGCGGCGAGCCGATCCGGAATTCACTCGATTCCGTCTCGGCCCTGATCGCCGGCTCCTTTGCAGCCACGCGCGAAATGGCGCGGCTCATGGGCGAAGAGGAATTTGCTGTCCTGCACCATCAGGGCAACATAAGCAGCATCCAAATTCAGGCAGTGGGGGATCGCACTCTGCTGGCAGTCATCTTTGATGGCCGCACCAACCTTGGATTGGTTCGCTTCTACGCCCAGGAAAGTGTGCGGCGCGTGCAGGAGATCCTCGAGAAGGTCTGCGCGGAGAAGCGCGACACCAATCTCAGTCCGGATTTTTCGGCCAGCGCCACGGCTGCTCTCGACAAGCTGTTCTAGGCAACGCTCTTCGTCGCAGTAGGGCGGGCGCACGGCGCATGGAGCTCGAACGGGTTCCATCGCCTTGGGCTGAGAGGCTTCTGTGAGCGTCAAATCAACGCGGAGTTCGCTCTTACCGAGTGAACTTCGCGTATTTTTTTTGGGCAGGTCCAAAATCACATTGTGCACCTTTTGAGGGCTCCCTTGTGCACGGGTGGGCACGGACTAGCGCTCTGCAGTTGTGTACAACTTCCAAAAAGACGACGCGAAGCGGATTGCCACTGTTGTTCAACGGGCTTGTGCAGTGAACGGAGCTAGGGAGGGGAGAGCGGTTCCCATTCAGTTTTGCGTTCTACTCTTGGGTAGGCAGTCACTTGGGGCCCTGCTCGCATTGCGTTTCAATTGCATAAGGCTTTGCGGTAAGCGTGTTTGCAACTTTTTCGCCGGTTTCGTTTAGCGCGCTCTGGCAATTGCGGAAGCTTGATTTTGATTCGGTGAGCGCGGCCCATATTTGGGAGGTCGACTTGCGAGATGGGAGTGGCGAGCACCCTTGTTGCAGGGGTTGATGCGACCTTTTTGAGCTAGTTAACCCGTTCGCATGGACCTTAGAAGTCATCGGTTTCGCGGATCGCGCAACGGAGGTGTCGGTCGGTGGGAAGCTTGTCTTGCCAGGCCCCGAGTTCAATCCCGATCGCAATTCATAAGTCGTTGAATACAATGGTAATACAACGATTTGATTGTGCGGAATGGAGTGCTGCTACGGAGTTATTTTTACGCGTTTCCGAGCCGAATGAAGTGCTTGTGAGGCACCTGAATCAGTAGCTCGCAGTGCATTGAGCTGTGCATGTTTGAGCAGTTCCAACAGCAAGCGTGCGGGCAATGAAAGAGAAGGAATTGCAGAAGTTTTCAGGAAAGAGGGAAAGCAAAGTTGAAAGAGCGCCGATTAGTGTCTGATGATGTCGTGGTGTAAGCGTCGTGCGACGCTTCCCTCCGGACTTGCTGTCCCAAGGAGAATTCTCTGATGGCTAAACG
>JAJDES010000003.1 GCA_029259675.1 Planctomycetota bacterium | reverse complement strand
GCGACGGAATTTCTGGGCTACGAGACGGACGCGGCGGAAGGCATGGTTGTCGCCCTGCTCCGCGGCGACAAGGAAATACCGGAGGCGGGTGAGGGTGAGGAAATCGCTCTTGCTGAAGGTCGCAGCGTGAGCTTCCGGGACGGCGTCTTGCAGCGCGAACTGGAACTCATAGCCAGCGGCACCACTCGCGAGGGTGTTCAAGCGCCGGATATCCAGCCGGATGCGACCCTGCCGACGCTTGTCGCGAATGCCGGCGGCTTGCTGCTTGAATTTAGCGGCGACAAAATCAACGCGCTGAAGAGTTTGCGCATCGGCCTGACGGAAACGGACCGCGCCCCTCAGTTTCGCAGCTTGGATGTGCGCGCATTGAATGCATCCACTCGGATTGAGAAGTCGGAGAGGCAGCTTTCGCTCACCCATTTCCTGTCAGACCTGGAGCCTGGCAATTACACCGTTCAAATTGTGGCTGAGAAATGGGCCCAATGGCGCCGGGTTGACGTCGATGTGGTTGCCGGCGAGTGGACCGTGCTGACGCCCTCAATGAGCCGTGGCGGCAGCTTTCGCGGGCGAGTGTTGGATCGCGCTACGGGTCAACCGATCGCAGGTGCGTATGTGTTCGCGCAAGCTGAAGCGCCGGATATGTTGCTTTCATCCCTGCCGTCGGAACTTCCGCAAATGCTTACACCTGTTGTTCAAAGTGACGCCGAGGGCTTTTTCGAACTCGGATGCATTTCCAACGGTAGCCATCAAATTAGGGCTCAGCACGACGAGTACGCGACGAGCTGGAGTGAGGAAATTGAACTCACGGCAGGCGCTGAAATCTCCGATTTGAAATTGGAGCTGGGGCAGGGCGGAAGAGTCGTGGGGCAAGTGAACATGGCCGATGGGCGCCCTTGGAGCGGCGTTGAAGTCGCCGCGACGCTGATGTCTATGGCGAGTTCCACAGATCAAATGTGTTACATGGGGACGCAAGCCGATGAGAGCGGGGCGTACGTCATCGAACGCATGGCGCCGGGCATGGTGGCGGTCGTTCGGTTGGGTTCGGAAGCTCATCCGGAGGGCTACCAAAACTACGAATTGAATTTCGTGTCCGTCGTGGAAGGCGGCGAGGTTCGAGCCGATTTTCGGGCCACTCGGAGCGGTACGCACGTACTTGGAAAACTGAGCTCGGGCGACGGAGCTCCCATCGCGTTCGCTTCGATATCGCTCATGAATTTGGAAGCGGGCAGGGGCGGGATGGGTAGCGAGACACCTGCCGGCCAAACCGGAGCGGACGGAAGTTTTTCATTGAGTGAAGTTCGTCCGGGGGCTTATCAACTGAGCGTTACGCTCGACTACGGGCGCAGCGTGACCTTGGTGGCAGAGGTCGTGGTTCCGGATTGGCCGGAGTTTGAGTGCTCGCTCGAACTGGGGGACTTCCATGTGCGCGGCTCCGTTTCCTTGCTGGGAGAAGACGTGCCCGCCGAACAGTGCGTAGCGATGCTGCAGCGAATCACCGCCAGGGGCGGGCCGGGGGAATTTGTCGGACGGGCAATTTTCGGCTCTGACGGTGAATTTGATATCCCGTTCCTAAGTTCGGGCATGTATCGACTGCACGTCTTTTCCGGAGCTGACTATGGCAATCAGTACATGGAGTTTGAACTCGGTCCGGGCCAGCCGCAGGCGGAACCTTTCAGGTTCGAATTGAGCCGCGGGGGCAGCCTGAACTTGACCGTGCAAGATTTGCTCGGCGAGCCGATCGACGCCGCGGCGCTGCGCTTTGTTGATGCATCGAATGTGCCCATGACTTTCGATCAAGACTCGAGCACGGATGCCTCCGGCAAGTACGGCGTTCGCGGACTTCAACCAGGCGCTTGGTATGTCCAAGTCGGTCATCCCGATCACGAGGACACAGAGCTGTTCTTCGAAATTGAAGCCGGCGCAAGCACCGAACTGTTCATTCAACTCGAACGCAACGAGTAAACGTTCCGATTGGCCCGTCCAATCAACCTTCGAATCCGAAAGAAAACGATGAAGCCTCTATCTGTCATTCTGGTCATTTTGGCGTCTTCCGCAGTAAGCAGCGGCCTGACCGTTAGTCTCTTGGGAGATTCCAGTGCACCCGAAGTGGCTGCAAGTGTTGCTCCTTCAGGCATGCAGCAATCACTGGACAAACTCAACCAAAGCTTGGCACAGCAGCAGCGCGAGCTTGAACAGTTGCGCACCAGCCTTGCGATGCAGGCCGGTTCCGAACGTCAAGCGGCCGGCGATCCGGTTGATATTGACGAAGTCGTGCGGCGAGTCTTGGCGGAGGAGGGAGTGGGCGCGGGCCTCATGGCCAAGCCGGCGATTGCGCAAGCGCAGTCCAGGCCTTTCGATTTGCAAACCACCATGGGGAAATTGAAGGACGCCGGAGGGCTTTCCTGGGTTGAAAGAGAGGCCATTTGGAGCGAATTGCGCGAAAGCGGCAACATCGACAAGGTGCTTGAGGAGTTCAAACAGCTCGCGCTGCTGGATCCCGAAAATCCCGCTGTGCATGTCAAGCTAGGCGAGGCTTACATTCAAAAGTTGCAAGGCGTTTCCGACGGACCGGAAAAAGGCATGTTGGCGACGATGGCGGATCAGGCCTATGACCGCGCCTTGGAAATCGACGATCACAATTGGGATGCGCGCTACAACAAGGCTGTTTCCCTTTCCTTTTGGCCACCGCTGTTCGGCAAGCAAAAAGACGCGATCAATCACTTTGAGATCCTGATTGATCAACAACAAAGTGCCGAACCCAATCCCGCCCACGCGAGCACCTTCGTGTTCCTGGGCAACCTTTATCAGCAATCCGGCCAGTTGGAGAAGGCCGCGGCCATTTGGCAACAGGGCTACGACGCCTTCCCGGACAACGATGATTTGGCGAATCGCGTCGAAAACTGAGCGTTACTCCGTGGAAGCGGATGCCGGGGGCTTTAGGGCGATGCGTTCGTTCAAAGCGCGCGCGCGTCGGGCCAAATCAGAATCGGAGTCGAGAGGCTCCAATTCAGAAATCAAGTTGAGCGCCTGATCGAGATGCGCTTGCGCCTTTTCGAGCAAGCCCTGCGAGAGGGCGCGGTCCGCGAGGGTTAACCAAAGCTCCGCTTGTGCCGCCTGGTCTCGATCCGCCTCCAGTGCAAGTTCGGACATGAGCGGGGAAACTTCGAGCTTCTCCGGCGCGCTGTCCGGCTTCGAGCGAAGCCAAAAGCCCAGGCTGAAGGCGAGTATCGCGGCGAGGCCCAAGGCGGCCGGCCAAATCCACTTGGGCGGCTCCTCGGCGGGCCTATGTTGAATCAGGCCCTCGTCCAAATAACTGCGTAGTTCGGCCGCCATTTGGTCCATGCTTGCCGTGCGTAGGTTTGCGTCGCGCGCCATGGCCCGCTCGCAAATGCCGATCAGTTCCGGCGGTGTTTTCGGTGCGATCGTGGCTAGGTCCTCAGGGGGATGATCGCGCAGGAGCTCAAGCAAGTCGTAGCTGGACAGCACATATCCGGAGTGCAGGTAGGGAGCGTGGCCACTCAACAAGTGGTAAAGAATGGCTCCCAAGGCGTAGACATCTGTGCGCGGGCCGATGGCTTCCAATTTGCCCAGGGCCTGTTCCGGAGACATGTACGCCGGCGTGCCGACGACGTCGCCGTCCATTGTCATCAGCGGAGTTTCGTCTTTAGCGTCCGGGTCGTTGCGATCGGTGGAAACGATTGAAGTTCCCCCTCCGGTGGCAAGGCCCATCTCGCTCAGGTGGCCATGGATCTGACTTTCATTGGGGCGCTCTTGGTCAAAGCCCGTCCACTTGTCGCGCAAGCGCAGGTCTTTGCTGTCGGCGCGTCCCAGGGCTCGGGCCAGGCCCCAATCCATGACGTAGGACTCTCCATATCGGCCTACGCGAATGTTGTCGGGCTTGAGATCGCGATGTACGACGCCTTTGGAGTGGGCATAGGCCATGGCGTCGCACACTTTCAGCAGCACCTCCAGCACGCGCGCTCGATTCCAGCCGGAGCGACCCTCGTGCGCGCGCGCCAGCACATCGGTTAGGTCGCGGCCCTTGACCAAGCGCATGGTGAA
>JAJDES010000200.1 GCA_029259675.1 Planctomycetota bacterium | reverse complement strand
TGTCCCTCGACGACGCCAAGAACGTGATCCGTGCGCTTGAGCTCGGTGTGAAACAAGAGCGCTTGATTCTGGGCGAGCCTAGCGAGCGTCAGGCGGTGACCATTGAGGAGAAGATCGAGCGCGAGTACGAACGCTGGATGTTGTCTAAGGAGACGATGCGATGATCGGTTCGATCGATCGCAAAAAGCTGTTCGCCGATCTTGAGTATGAACCACACCCGGGGCAGCTCGAGGTTCACATGTCCAATGCGCCAAGGCGGGTGCTCGCTTGCGGTGTGCGGTGGGGCAAGAGCCTGTGCGCTGCAATGGAAGCGCTCTCCGCAGCGCTGGAACCGTGTGACCGATCGGTTGGGTGGGTCGTTGCGCCTACCTACGACTTGGCTCAAAAGGTCTATCGAGAGGTGACCTTCATTGCCGCGCGCCATCTCCGGCATCGAATCAAAACCGTTCGAGAGAGCGAAAGGATGATTGTGCTGCGCAACATGAGCGGAGGGCTTTCAGAGATTCGCGCGAAGTCTGCGGATAATCCGACTAGCTTGCTCGGCGAGGGATTGTCCTATGTCATTGTGGATGAAGCCGCTCGGCTGAAACCAACGATTTGGCAAGGCCACTTGTCTCAGCGCTTGATCGACAAGAAGGGGTGGGCACTGCTCATCAGCACTCCTCGGGGCAAGGGCTGGTTCTATGACATTTGGCGACGCGGGCAGGATGGTCGCGATGCCGACTACGAATCGTGGAACTATCCTTCGCAGTCAAACCCGCACCTGGACGCGGAGCTGATTGAGGCAGAGCGTTCGCGGCTTCCCGACATGGTTTTCAGGCAGGAGTTTCTTGGTGACTGGGTGGAAGGAGCGGGGGCCGTGTTTCGGTACGTTCGCGATCGTGCCACCGGTTCATTGCAGGAACCAAAGCCAGGCCAGGTTTACTACGCGGGCGTGGATCTCGCAAAGGTCGAGGACTACACGGTGTTGGTCATCCTGAACCAAGATCGCGAGGTCGTGTTCGTGGACAGATTTCACCGGCTCGATTGGGACTTGCAGATCACTCGAATCAAGGCCGCGTGTGATCGCTACAACGAAGCTTCGCTCTTCGTGGATTCGACGGGCGTTGGGGAGCCGGTCTACGAGGCCATGCTTGGCGCGGGCCTTTGCGCACAGCCGTACCCGTTCACAGCCCGGTCAAAGAGTGCTCTCATTAACAACCTTAGCCTGCTTCTCGAAAAAGACATGCTCGTCTTGCCACGCGCCGACATCTGGCCCGAGGGAATCGACGAACTCGAGGCCTTCGAATACTCAGTATCGGAGCAAGGAAACGTGAAGACTTCTGCCCCTGGTGGAACTCACGACGATTGCGTCGCGGCATTGGGGCTGGCGTGTTGGCATCTGCCCCCGACCTCCGGAACGGTGGGGATCTATTGCCTCTGACCAACTCTGATTGATCTGGCTCGATTGACCAGAAGCTCCTTGATCTAGGTCCGATTCTGATCCTGCATGGGTTTTGTGGACGCAGTTGTGTGCCCACTAATTCCAAGGTTCAATTCCAAGATTGGGGATTCCATGCAGATCGGAGAAGCGCTCGATGCGTACGCGCTGCAGCTTCACGCGGACGGGCGAAGCAAGCACACAGTTGGCCAGGTTCGGCGGCACGTCAGTGTGCTTGCGCGTTGGGCGGATCGTGTTGGGCACACGGGAGAGATCGAGGCCTTGGGGCACACAGACCTAGCCCAGTTTTTGGTGTCGCCTGAAGCGCGCACACGGCCCGACGGGAAGCCGAAAAAGGCGACCTCGACCAACGCGCTCCGGTCTTCGCTGAAAACGTTTCTGGGCTACCTCCACGCGGCGGGGATGATTCCGACGAATCCTGGCCGGTTGATCCGCCGCGCACACACCGGGGAACCTCCGCCTAAGGCGATGACCGAGAGAGATCAGAGCAAGCTGCTGCAAATCCTCGCAGGGGCGAAGACTCCCGGGGGTCGCCGAGACAGGGTGCTTTTTGAGCTGATGCTACGGACTGGGATCCGGCTGGGCTCGGCACTGGCGCTTCGGGGCGATGACGTGGACCTAGAGGCACAAGAGATCCGGCTTCGACACACCAAGGGTGATCGCGAGCAGATCGTGTATCTGAATCGGTCCATCGCTGACCTCCTCGCTGGGTTCATAGAGAGCCGGTCGGGCTCTCTATTTGTCGGACCAACCGGTGCCCAGATCACTCCCCGCCACATCCAGCGCCGACTCCATGAATGGCTCGACCGGGCAGGCATCGCCAGGGCCTACTCACCCCACTCCTTGAGACACAGTTTTGCCGTCCGGCTCCTGCAAAAGACGGGCAATATCCGACTCGTCCAGCAGGCTCTGGGGCATCGCAGCATCGCATCCACATCCGTCTATGTGACCCCGTCCGGAGATTCTGTCCGAAAGGCCGTTGCACTCGCTTAACCCTCAGCGGCTCGCGCCATATCCTAAGGGCAGTTCGGCACGATTCGGTGCCTGCTCGCGCTCATTTCACGACTCAGGCGGCTACCCGGCAGCACGGATTCAAAGGGTGCCCAAGTGGTGAAGCGTGGACAAAAAAAGCTCCTAGGCATTCGCTCGAAAAAGGGACTCGGGCGAATTGCCAAACACCAAAACAACTATGGACGAATTTGCCGAAGACCTTTCCACCGAAGCGGATGACTTGCTGGATTCATTGAGGCAAGAGGAAGATGAACGTCTAGCGCGAACTGCGCATCAACATGCATTGGTAGAAATCCACGAGGCGATCATGCCTTGTACCGAGGGCTACTTCCCTGACATGTTCATTCCGGAGTTGTCGGAAAGCGGCAGTAGCTCTTGGCGTGAACACTGGAGCATGGACAAATATTCATCAAGCTTGGTGCGCCTGGCGATGCTGCCCGCTTCACGGGCAGTGCGAAAGCTAACGGTACAAATTGAAGGCTTCGATTTAGGTAAGTTACTTTCGCCATCTATGACGGAAGGGAAGGTTGATCCGAAGACGGCTTACGTGGCTCGAATCTTTCGAGGGTTTGTTGATTCGGTTCCGGATGAATCTCAGTTAGCTACCATCGAGAAAAAGCTTGCCGAAGTTTTGGAGATGGCCCGGAGTTATCTCTCGCATTATCACGCTTACTTCGACGAGTTGGTGTCTCGCATGAAAGCCGTGATCGATGGAAGTTGGCTAGCCACGGCGGAAATCTCTCCGAAGATAGAACCCCGAAGCGATGGTCGAAAATTGAAGACGGCTATTGAGACGGTCACATCTGACTTCGAAAACATTCCCGAACTCTGCACAACTGACGGAAAGTGGCTACAGTCTAACAAAGTGGCAGAGCTCCAGAGCCCAGGCACTAGAGCATTGGCTAACTATCGATGCGCAGGCGACAAAACGACGGACGGCCTAGTAGGTGTAGACTATTACGGGAGAGTATGGCGCAAATCAAACAGTAACGCGCATGCCTGGTACTTGCGGTCAAGCCTAAAAAGTGAATTCAATTTGGCCCCAAAACCATCACAAAAACCATCACAATGATCCTTGTGACGGTTCGTAGAGCTTGAGTTGAGCAGCTAAGACTGCCGGTGAATGGTGCGCACTCTGCGCGCCTCCGACTCCTTGGGAGATCACCGGTATGACTAGAAGTGACAAGAGAAACTGTACCCCCGATCATGGGTGCGAACTGATTGACGTTAGCCAGATCGCCGCAAGGCTTGGCTGCTCCAAGAGGCACGTATTGCGCCTACGCAAGAGGGGCATGTTGCCAGCACCCGTGCACCTTGGGGCGTTGCTGAGGTGGCAATCAAATGTCATCGACAAATGGATCAATCGTGGGTGTCCCCGGTCCATTGACAGCAGCGAGGCCAACCGATGAGCCTCCTCAAGGATTTCAGCCGGGTATCCAAACGCAATCCCTGCCTGGTTTGCGGCAGGCCTAGTTGGTGCCTGATCAAGCTTGGAGGCGGAGGTGCGATTTGCGCCCGGGTTGAGTCGCCAATTCGCTGGGGCCATGCAGGGTGGTTTCACCCTGACACCAGTTCGCGGCACTACGGCAATCGGAGCGAACAGGAAGGGCAAGGTCGATTCGATGACTGATAGCCAAAGGGATTCAGGATATTCGAACCCCAAGAAGAATCAGGGCCAGCAAGCTCCGCCGATCTTGGAAGCGAACCACGCACAGCTGATTAAAGATTCGGCAATCGATGAGGCTGTCGCGAGACAACGCGGGTACCGGACCGTGAGAAGCAAGGCGGAGCTAGAGAGGCTTGGCTTTGGGCGCAATCAATGCAAAGTGCCGGCCTTGCTGATTCCGATCTACGGAGCTTCGGGGAAGGAACCGGTCAATTACCAAATCCGTCCGGATGAACCTCGCATCAAGAAGGGAAAGCCACTCAAGTATGAGTTTCCTTCGGGCACGCATGCTGTGATTGATGTGCCATTGAGTTCTCGCGCACAGGTTGCAGATCCGAATAGCGCCTTGTTCATCACTGAAGGTGCTAGAAAGGCTGACGCGGCAGTCTCGCAGGCCGCTTGCTGCATAGCCATTTTGGGCGTGTGGAACTGGCGGGGCACCAACGAAAAGGGTGGGAAGGTCGCGCTTCCGGACTGGGAGAACATCGCCCTGAATGGGCGCACCATCTACATCGTTTTTGACTCGGATGTGATGGTCAAGCCAGGCGTGCATAAGGCGCTATGCCGGCTCAAACCTTTCCTCGAATCGAGAGGTGGAGAAGTCTTGGCCGTGTACCTCAAGCCGACCGATGGGGGACAAAAAGTTGGGCTCGACGACTACCTGGCCGCTGGCAATACGATCGAAAGCTTAATCAGTCTTGCGACTTCGAAATTGCAAGTCCCCAACCAAGCTGAGCAAGTCGAGAAATTTGGAGTGACGAAAAATGGCGGGACCAACTATTTGAAGCAAACGGCGGATGGCGATGTCATCCCGATCCACCTTGCGAATTTCCATGCCAAAATTGTCGGAGACGTTACCGAAGAGAATGGCCTGGAAAGCCGCAGGCTATTCGAGCTCGAAGCCTCATTGAATGGAGCAATTCACACGTTTGACGTGAGGGTAGAGCGGTTTGCGTCAATGTCTTGGGTGACCGAAAATCTTGGGCCTAAGGCCATCGTAGTTGCGGGTATGGGAGGCAAAGACCTCCTGCGCGAGGCGGTGCAAACAATGTCCGACGAGGACATTGAATGCCGCAAGGTTCACACTTGCACGGGATGGATTCTTTTGGAGAGCGGGAAGTACCTTTATGTGTGCGCAAACGGCGCGATTGGCTCCGGTGGTTTCATCGACGGCATTGAAGTTAGGGTCGATCCGCCGCTGGACATGTTCACTCTTCCTTCGCCGCCTGAAGGGCCTGAACTTGTTGCGGCTGTTCGAACTAGCCTCGGCATTCTTGATGGGTTGGCACCGGACGAAGTGATCTTCCCAATTTACGCCGGGATTTGGACGCCACTCGTTCATAGCAATGGGCAGTCAATCCACATCGCAGGTGGAACGGGTCAAAAAAAGACTGAACTCGCCTCCCTCGCCCAAAGCCACTTTGGCGCTGGCATGGATGCGCATAATCTCCCAGCGTCTTGGGCCTCAACCGGGAACTATCTCGAAACGCTAGGCTTTTATGCGAAAGACGCGCTTCTCGTTGTTGATGACTTTTGCCCTGCCGGCACGTCAGCCGACGTGCAGCGCCTCAACCGTGACGCTGATCGGCTTATTCGCGGGCAAGCCAATTCGCGCGGTCGTGGACGACTGCGAGCCGATGGCGAACGCCAAGCTGCGCTCTATCCGCGAGGCTTGATATTGAGCACTGGAGAGGAATTGCCGGGTGGCCACTCCTTGCGCGCCCGACTGTTCACTGTGGATGTTCCGCAAGATTCAGTAGACCTCCTTAAGTTGACGGAGTGCCAGGCAAACAGAGACGCCTTCTCGAAGGCTTTGTCCGGATTTGTTGAATGGTTGGCCAGCAGGCTTCCGGGCGTGCGTATGGAGTTTCAATCCAATTCCAAGGCGACTCGGGACTTGCTGAATGGCGATGTTTCGCATGGACGAACGGCGTCCCTCACTGGGGAGCTCCTAGCGGGCCTTCAAGTGTTTTTGCGCTTCTGCATCGAAATCGGTGGGATTACTGAGGACGAATTTAATCGACTAATGGGGCGCGCCTCCGTCGCGATGATCAAAGTAGCGCGCAATCAATTTGGTTACCTTCAAGACGCTGAACCCGCGATGATGTTTGTCGAGCAACTTGGGGCCGCGCTACGATCAGGCGGCATCCATCTCGTCGATCGCAAAACCGGAAGTTTCCCGGCCCCAAAAGACCTTGCCCGGGCCGCTGGGTGGAGGTACCAGCAGGGGGGCAATGCTGGGTGGAAGCCATGCGGTCCTCAAGTCGGATGGATTGACACAGAAGACAAGGCTGTCTACTTAGATCCGAAAGTCGCTTTCAGTGAAGTGGTGAGGTCAGCGGGCGACGCTAGCTGCCGCATCAATGTCGGGGATCGAACCCTTTGGAAGGCACTTGCGGAGCGCGGCCTAATCGCGAGCCACGATGCGGGACGCAATCTAAAGAAGGTCCGCATCACAAGTCGCAGCCTGAGCGTGTTACACCTTCACTTGGATGACGTTATTGGCTCGGAAGGCCTCGACGGGCAAGGCGAAAGCGGCTTTGTTCCCGATACGAAGGGCGATGTTCCCTTTCCTGAATCGGTAACGGGAACAGAAAGCGGCCAGAAATCGGGCTTGTCGGCATCGTCAAGAGGCCCTGTTCCCGATGTTCCCGTTGTTCCCCTTAATGGAGAAGTACTTAGTGACTTTCAGGAAGCGGGGGGGGCAACACAAATCACAAGCTCGCACGGCAAGCAGAACCACCCCCGTCTCGGCAAAGAGGATCGCGCTTGTCTCCTAGGAAGGGGAACAAAGGGAACAACGGGAACACACCCCGCTCATGCACCCGAAAAGGCCGATTATTCACCTGCAGGTGTTCCCGATAGCGATCAAGAATCGGGAACAGGAACGGGAACAAGCGGTGCTCGTGATGTCGAGCCGGCTCACGTAGATCAAAAAAATGCACTGAAGACCGTCAACTCGAAGGTGCAGCTGTGAGCGTCTCCCAAGCCTTCACCGTCACTTTCATCGGCATCGTCCGCGCTTCTGAGGCGGAGGCCTCTAAGGGCCTGATCGGCTGGTTGACGGTAGCGATTAACAACGCACTTCTCATCGACGGGATCACGCTGCGTCGAACCAAGAGGGGGGCCTTGACCCTGAGCTACCCCGAGCGCCGAGATCGGCTTGGGGAGAGACATTCAGTGGTTCGCCCACTCAATGACGAGGCGCGCCGAAGCATCGAGACGCAAGTGTTCAAGCAGCTCGGCTTGTCGAAGGAGGCGGTCCATTGAGGTCGCATTCCAATGGCTCCGATTACGCAGGGAATGGTTGTCTAGCAGGATCCGAACTAGGCCTGCGCGGCGCTGTGCCCGTCCCACGGCTCAACCCGGCGGTGATGTCGCGCGTCGAGCGAATGGCCGAGCTGGGCGCGCACATGGCCGCTGGATACCGGCGGTCTCGAATTCGCGTGAATGGACTTGATGTGTTGGGCCAGGCCGAGCCTTCATGCATTTCGGTTAACGCAAAGGAGCAAACCCCGTGATCGCAATTTTCCAAATGAAAAAACCACTCGTAGTTATTGAGTCGCCCTTCGCTGGCGACATCGGGATGAACGTCGCCTACGCCCGTGCAGCGATGGCGGACTCGCTTGGCCGAGGCGAAGCGCCTCTGGCGTCCCATTTGCTCTACACCCAGCCCGGCGTCCTCCGAGATGAAGTGCCCGCCGAACGCGAGCTTGGAATCGAGACCGGCTTGGATTGGGGCGCGCATGCGGACCTTGCGGTTTTCTATACCGATCTCGGTTGGTCGCAGGGCATGAAGGATGCGCGGAAACACTGGGAGCGGCTTTTGATCCCGTTCGAAATCCGGCGCATCCCGAACTGGAGCAGGGGCTAGGCCGTGGACACCACTAAGCCGATTCCGCAACTGATCAATGAGCTACGGGCCATGGCGGTGCCCGAGTTGGTGGTGGAATATAAGGCAGCCTTCGGCAGGCCGCCGCGCATCAAGCACCGGGATTGGCTGTGGAGGCGCGTGGCATGGAAGATCCAAGAGCAGCGCCTCGGAGGTCTTTCGAGCGTGGCCAAGAGGAAGCTCGACGAGATCATCGCGGGCATGGATCTGCCGCTTGGCGAGGTCGAGACAAGGCGGGTCCAGATGCCCAAGTCGAACGAGCCCGTTCCAGGCACGATCCTCACACGAACTTGGAAGGGCGTCGAGTTGCGCACCACGCGCGTTGAAGCCGGCTGGGAGTTTGAGGGCGTGGTTTACCGCTCGCTTTCGGCGGTCGCCAAAGC
>JAJDES010000199.1 GCA_029259675.1 Planctomycetota bacterium | reverse complement strand
CTTCCTTTACTCCCACGAGGAGGGTACGCCCGCGGAGAAATTGAAAGACGATGTACCCCCCGCGGTTAAGGAAGAGCGCTACAGGCGCTTGCTCGAAGTCCGCGACGGTGTGTTGCAAAAACAGCAAGCTGAGCTTGTCGGTACCGAACTCGATGTCTTGATCGATGAAGACAGTCGTTTCGGACCGGTGGGGCGCACGGATTGGGATGCACCCGAAGTGGACTTGTTGGCTTTGGTGGAAACGCCTGAAGGTGCCGAGCGTCCTCCGGTGGGAGAACGCGTCCGGGTTCGAGTGCGAGAATTGGACGATGAGTACAATTTGATCTGCACGCGCGAGCTTGATGCGGGCGAGGGAGGTGCCTGTTGAGCGGGATTTTCACCTATTGGCCCAATCGCATTACGGCCATTCGCTTCGTGGGTTCGCTGCTGCTGTTTGTGTTGTTTTCGCTTTCGTGGCCCGAACCCATGGAAACGACGCGATGGCTGATGCAGCTCTGCTTTTGGCTGTTCTTGCTTACGGCTCTGACGGACTTCCTCGACGGCTACCTGGCCCGGCGCGGCAACGTCGTGACCGCCTTTGGACGCATTGCCGACCCCTTCGTAGATAAGGTGCTCGTGCTGGGCACGATGATCTTCTTGGCTGTGTTGCCCTGGTCACGGCCTTGGTTTCCCGCTTGGATCGTTGTCGTCGTCCTGGCGCGTGAATTCCTGGTGACGGGCTTGCGCGGGTACGTCGAGAGTCTCGGTCGCGAATTTCCGGCCGACTGGTTCGGCAAGATGAAGATGGTCGTGCAATGCACCGCCATCGCCATGGTGCTGGGGTACTTTGCTTTCCCCTGGCCCGAAGTGCTGGCGGACCTCCTGGACAAAGCGGCCCATGTTTGCGTTTGGGGCACCTTGATTACCTCTGTCGGCTCGGGAACCTCCTACGTCTTCAAAATGAGGAACATCCTCGCCCAGGAGGCGCGATGAACCGGCTGAGGCTGGGCATTGTCACTTGCGGCTTCCTGGGCTGCGCGCCGGTGGCGCCGGGAACTTTCGGAACCCTGGGCGGTGTATTGGCGGCATGGGCCCTGGCGAGCACGAATTGGTTTGCCCTATGGGTGACCCTGCTGTGCTTAATCCTCTATTGGGTGGGGCGCAGCTTGGCGCCCTGGTCTGAGGAGCGCGCGGGAGGCAAGGACCCGGGCTTCTTTGTACTGGATGAAGTGATTGGGTACCTCGTGACCATTCTCTGGTTGCAGGGCCCCAGTCTTTTGACCCTGTGCGTGGGCTTCATCGTCTTTCGCTTTTTTGACATCTTCAAGCCGCCCCCCATTCGACGCTTCGAGCGTATCCCGGGCGGAGATGGCATCCTCTTGGATGACGTCATTGCGGGCCTATATGGGTTGGCGGTGATGGCTGTCCTCAGGGCAGTTAGCGGGGATCCCAGCATTTGGATCGCGAGTTGACCTAATGGCACGATCAAGAGACGCCGACCTGCGCATATCGGGCATGGGCCTGATGCCACGCTTCGCGCTGTCGATGACAGCGGCGTTGTCGATTGTGATGTGTGTGGCCGGCTTCTCGCTCTACCGCTCCTCGGTTCGGATCACAGATGCGGCTCGCGACTCCAGTGTCAGCAGCGCGCTCCAGAACCTACAGGCCGATCCCCCGATTCCCTTTCAGCAGCGCAGCAAGAAGGCTCGGCGACACCGCACCGGTGTGATGATTCACTCGGTGATGATGGGCGACGAGCAGAAGCGCGAGGGCACGCTGTATCAATTGCGCTCGGAGAAGGGCGAGCTGAGCGAGCTGCTCATTCCGGCCGAGGAAGAGGGCGGAGCGGGAGCATTTTTGCGCGTGATTGTGGCGCTGATGGTCGGCGTGGTTTTTGTCGGAGCCGTCGTGGCCCTTTGGGTAGCCAATCAAGTTTCGAAACCGATCGTGAACATCGTTCACGACATTCGGCAGATCAGCAAAGGGGATTTTCGCCATCGCACCCGCGCGAGCGGAGGCGGTGAGATTGAATTGCTGGCGCGCTCCATTGATCGCATGACCCACGAGCTTGAGGAGGCTCAGGATGCGCAGTTGGAGTTGTCCATTCGGCAACACGAAATGGAACTCGCCGGAGGGGTTCACGAAGCGCTTTTGCCCCAAACGACGCCGCTGATCGACGGTTTCGATCTGGGCGCTTCGCACATGTCCTCGGCCCACTTTGGAGGCGATTTCCACGAGTTTATAAACTTGGAAGACGGTCGCGTGGGTCTGCTCGTTTGCGATGTCAGCGGCGAGGGCATTCCGGCTGCCCTGGTCGGGGCTACCGCCCGTTCTTGCATGCGCGCTGCGCTGTTGCGCGGTGAGCCCGTCGTCGAAACGCTCAAGCAAATCAATCGCGAATTGGCGACAGATCTGCGCCGCGGCATGTTTGTCACGGCCCTATACGCCTTGCTCGATCCGCGCACCGGCAGCTTGGAAGTGGCCTCCGCCGGCCACAAAGTGCCGCTTCTGCGCTATTCGGCATCCGATCGCAAACTGCATTTGATTCACCCCGAAGGTTTGGCACTCGGTATCGGCAAGGGTGCGGTGTTTGAGCGCAGTTTGGAATCCACGACGGTGAACATGGGTGCCGGCGATCGCCTATTGATGGCCAACAGCGCGCCCTTGGGTCTGACCAATCCCGCCGGAGATGAATTGGGTGAGAAGGCCTTTTACTCGCTCGTGTTGCGACATGCGCAATTGCCGACAACTAAATTCTTGCGCGAGCTGCGCCATTCACTGCTGAATTACGCAGAGAGCGAAGAGGCGACAATCGATGTTTCCTTGGTAACCCTCCTGCGCGAGGCTTGATCCACTGCGCGGCAAGCTCTGCCGGCAGCCACTTCATAACCGCGCCAACGCATCGATCCGAACTGCACCAAAGAGGGAACCCTGTGGAACTAAAAGACTTTCAAGCCCTGATCGAAAAGATCTACTTTGAGCGCGATTCAAAGCGAGGCTTGGCCGGAACCCACATGTGGTTTTGTGAAGAAGTCGGCGAACTGACGCGCGCGTTGCGCAGGGACCAAAAGGATGAGCTGGCGGGGGAATTCGCCGATGTCCTGGCCTGGCTCTCGACCCTGGCTTCCATGTCCGGAATCGACTTGGAAGATGCCGCGCGCGCAAAATACGCCAAGGGTTGTCCCCGCTGTGAATCCGTGCCCTGTTCCTGCGCCTAGCCCCGCAGCCTCCAATGTCGGAGAAGGAATCCAAATCCGGGCAACCCAAGTCGCAGCCATCCGACTCGCCCTTTCTATTCGCTGAGTTGGGCGCGGATGAGGAAGCGGCCAAACGAGCCAAGGCGGCCGCGAAGGCCAAGCCTGTTCGAAGGGCGGGCAGCACGGACTCGCGCAGGTCCAATTCCGCCAATCGCCCCCGGACCGGCAAAGGCCCGCGACCGACACTCTTTGTGGACGTGGCCCTGAACCGGCCCGTGCGCGGTGCCTTCACGTACGGCGTGCCCGATGACTGCAAAGATGCGGTTCAAGCGGGTGTGCGCGTGGCCGTGCCCTTCGGCCAAAAGCGTGAAGTCGGCGTGGTGGTGCGCGTTTCGAAAGAAACGAAGGTGAACATCAATCGCGTGCGCAATCTTGCGCGCGTTCTTGAACGTGAACCTGTGGTGGACGAGGGCTTGCTCGAGCTGACGCGTTGGATGGCTGATGAGTACGCATGTTCCTGGGGCCAGGCCCTGGCCGCGGTCCTGCCGGCGCCGCTCAAGCGCGAAAGCGAAGCTCGCCGCGTGCGCATGCTGTGTGCTGTGCCTGGCATCGATCCCGAGCGGATTGAGGACTTGGCCAAGAAGCATCCCAAACAGCACCGCCTGCTGCGCACGCTGATCGAACTGGGCGGGCCTGTGGAAATGCGCGACATCCTGCGCAAAACCAACCTATCGGATGCGCCGGCCACCAGTTTGGTGCGCAAGGGATTGGTGGAGCTGGAGCGCGCCCTGGCCCAACCCGAGGATCTGCTGTCCTCCGAAGCGTCGGGTCGAACCCGTCCGGAGCAGCTGACCACCAGCCAAGAGTGGGCGCTTCGTTCCGTTGCGGGGCCTCTGGAGGAGGGCAAGCATGCCACCTTCTTGCTGCGCGGCGTGACCGGCAGCGGCAAGACTGAAGTCTACTTGCGCGTGATCGAGCGCGCGCTGGAGTTGGGCCGCGGGGCAATCGTGCTGGTGCCCGAAATTGCGCTCACGCCGCAAACCGTGAGTTGGTTTCGGTCGCGCTTCGACGAAATCGCCGTGTTGCACAGTCGCATGACCGATTCCCAGCGCCTGCGCATGTGGTCAAGGTTGCGCTCGGGAGACGCGCGCGTGGTGGTCGGTGCGCGCTCGGCGGTTTTTGCGCCGATTGCGAACTTGGGCGTGATCGTTGTCGATGAGGAACACGAACCCTCTTTCAAGCAGGGCAGCACGCCGCGCTACCACGCCCGCGACGTGGCGCGCAGGCGAGCGGAAGTGACCGGGGCCGTGTGTGTCTTGGGCTCGGCGACTCCGGCGCTGGAAACCTGGCAAGCGGCGCGCAGCGGCGGCATGCGCTTGCTGAACCTGCCCGAGCGCATTGGCGGATCACAATTGCCGCCGGTGGAAATCGTGGACATGCGCATCCAACCGGTGACGGGCCAGGGCGAGGGCGGAGAGATCTTTTCGCGTCCGCTGCGCTTGGCTCTGGAGGAGGTGCTCGGGAAGCAAGAGCAAGCAATCTTATTTCTCAACCGCCGTGGATACACGCCCGTGTTGTGGTGCCAGGGCTGCGGCGAAACGGTGCGTTGCGGGCAGTGCGACGCCAGCTTGAGTTATCACCGCAGGATCAAGCGCTTGGTTTGCCACCTTTGTTGCGACGAGCGCGAATTGTCGAAGAATTGCCCTACCTGCACGCGACCGGGTTTGCGCATGTTGGGCGCGGGTAGCGAGCGGGTCGAAGGCGTGCTGCAGAAACTCTTTCCGAATGTGCGCGTGCGGCGCATGGATTCGGACACGATGTTGCGTCGCGAGGATTACGAAACGAGTTTGGAGGCCTTTCGGAAACGTGAGGTCGACGTTTTGGTCGGAACGCAGATGATCGCCAAGGGGCTGGATTTCCCCGGTGTGACCCTGGTCGGAATCATTTCCGCCGACACCAGTTTGCACTTGCCCGATTTCCGCGCGGATGAACGCACCTATCAGTTGATCGAGCAAGTTTCCGGCCGCGCCGGTCGGGGGGATCGTGCCGGGCGTGTGCTGGTTCAGACCCAATGTCCCGAGCGCTTCTCCATTCGCCTCGCCGGTGACCACGACTTCGAAGGCTTTGCGAAGCACGAGTTGGAGAATCGAATGGAATTGGGCTACCCGCCCTTCGGTCGCTTGATTCGCGGCCTATTCGAGGATGCGGAAGAAGAGCGCATATTGGATGCCTGCCGAGCCTTGGTGGAGTGCTTGAGCGCCGACCCGCCGATAGAAGGCATGGCCCTTTTGGGGCCCGTTCCAGCGCCTTTCGCCTATTTGCGCGGGCGCCATCGCCGCCACATCCTGGTCAAGTGTACGGACTCAAGCACCCTCGCCCTCGCGCGCGAACGAATGATTGATTTCGCCGAGAAGTCCACGCGTCCGCGACTTGCGGTCGATGTAGACCCGGTTTCGTTGCTTTAGAAGCCGAGCGAGCCGGCGTCGCGCGATGAGTTAGAACTTCGCCGGCAAACGCAAACTGTGCGCAATGGCGTCGCCGGGTCCGAATTGCGCCATCAGCCAAGCGGTCGCTGATTCGCTTTTTGAAATGACTCCATCGAGTTGATCGATGCTGCGCAATTCGTACTCGAAGGGCCGGCGAATGTTGCCGGCCAAGGTCGGTGTGCAGCGGCAATGAATGGCGCGCAGGGCCGGCTGATCCCTGTAGGCATAAACGTAGGGCCCCATGGGGGCCGGGCCATCGGGCAACAGGCCCCCGAAGTCCGGGGCTTCGGCAGCCTCGATTGCGTGGCTCTTGCCGTTCACGGGGGCGCCGAATTGAGCAGCTGCCAAGCTCTCCAAGGCCTCGACAACCCAGACTCGGTGTTGGTCGGCGCCTTGGTTCAAGAGCTCATAAATGCCGGGAAAGCCGTTGCTGCGCAGGGTCAGTCG
>JAJDES010000198.1 GCA_029259675.1 Planctomycetota bacterium | reverse complement strand
TTTTTCGTGGACTTCGGAAAAACCATGCAAACGCACTTGCACGATTTGCGCAGCGTTGAGCGACCGCTTGCTATTCGTACCTACCTGGGCGATGAGCTGTCGGGCGAAGGCGTTCAATTCGATTATTGGACGCCGTTTACGGACGAAGTTCCGGTGCGCTTCTCATTGGGAGTCTTCCAAGCATTAGAGATTGGAGAGGAAGATGAAACTTCGGATCCCGCGCTCATTCAGGCGGAGCGGTCCAATGTCGAAGACCTGAGCTTCACAGCGCGCGCGACTGGTTTTGGAGAGTTCGGCGAGAACGGGCTGCTGCAGCTTGGACTGTCCGTCCGCAGCATCCCGGATTTTAGTTTGGAGGCCGATGACGGCGCAGGCGGGAGTCTGGAGGCCACGGGTTTGTCCAACACCGTTTATGGAACGGATGTGACCTATGGTTGGACCGACCCAAGCGCCACACGAAACTTGACTGTTGGTGCCGAAGTGCTCGCCTTTCACGGCAATGCTCAAACCGGCCGTTTGGACAATCCCGCCACCCCGACGGCTATTCTTGTTGAAGATGACAAGGCCTGGGGCTACACCGGTTTTTGTGAATACCGCCCGAATCTAAACGACAGCTACACGATTCAATTCAGTCGCGTTGAGCGTCCCACGGAGAGTCAACCGGTGGACCAAGAATTCGACTTGATCTACTCCCGCAAATTGACGGAATTCCAACGGCTCCGGCTCCAGCTGACCCACGCGGATTCCGATTTGGATGGCGATAGCTATCGCATCGCCCTGCAGTACACGCTGTTTGCCGGATCCCACGCCCACGGCGTAGATTGGTAATTCAAATGGTCGTCAAGACAACACGAGGCAGCGCAAAGGGAATTCTCTACGCGTTGCTAACGAGTCTTTTATTGGCTTCCATCCCCCTGGCGGAAGTGCGCGTCGTGGCCACCATCCCCGATTTGGCAGACATTGTCAGAGAGGTGGGTGGTGACCGCGTCAAAGTGACTGCGATTGCCAAGGGAACGGAGAATGTGCACGAAGTTCGAATACGGCCCAGCCAAATCATCGCCACGGATCGGGCCGATTTGTTTGTGCAGATGGGGCTTTCCCTGGAGCACGCGTGGGTTCCAGGCCTATTGACGGCTGCGCGCAATCAAGACGTTTCGGTCGGAGGCAAGGGGTTTGTCAATTGCGGCGAGGGCTGGGAAGCCTTGGATGTTCCCGCCGACGCAAGTCGCAAGCGCGGGGCGGATTTGCATCCCAACGGCAATCCGCACTTCAATCTGGATCCGCACAGCGGTCCGCACATGGCTCGCAAGATATTGGAGGGACTGCTGCGGGTGGATCCCGACGGTCGCGAGTATTACGAAGCCAATTTCGCTACTTATTCGAAAGCTTTGGATGTGGCTTTGAAGCGTTGGGAAAAGCAGCGCGAACGACTGAAGGGTCACAAAATCGTTGTTTACCACACCGAATTCCGCTACTTGACGAAGTTCCTCGGCCTCGAGGTCTTGGGCACGATCGAACCCAAACCCGGCGTTCCTCCGACTCCCTCGCACTTAATCAAGCTCATCGAAAGTTTGAAGGACCAACGCGGATTCGTGATTGTCACTGCGGCCTGGTCCAACAATCGCCAAGTGGCCGAACTATCCCGTCGCACCTCGGCCCCCGTGGTGGAGTTGCCCGGCATGGTGGGGTCCGCAGCGGGTGTCGATACTTGGATCGGCAGCATGGATGTGCGTATCAACAAACTAATCGCAGCTTTAGAAAAGGAGTGAAAGGAGTGATGGTCCCCCAAACCGGCAGTTGCCTGCTTTCCATGACCGCGGCGAGTTTCGGCTACGGCAAGCAAGAAGTGATCGGCGGGGCTTCGATTGCCATCGAACCCGCGGAGTTCATTGCCGTCATGGGGCCCAACGGTTCGGGCAAAACGACTTTAATGCGCGGTGTCTTGGGATTGCTGGAGGCGCGTTCGGGGCGAGTAGACCGAGGCGATACCCGCCTCGGCTACGTCCCGCAACGCGAATCCTTGGACCGGCTTTATCCCCTAACGGTGCTGGAGGTCGTACGCATGGGGGCCTTTGGGCGCCTCAGGCACTGGCGCACCAAGAGCCGGGGTGATGAAAATCTTTGCCTTCAAATGTTGGAGCGAGTGGGCCTGGAAGGAGCTCATTCAAAGCCCTTCTCGTCGCTTTCGGGTGGCCAAAGGCAGCGCGTTCTCATGGCGCGCGCGCTCGTTATGCAACCGCAACTCTTGGTGCTCGATGAGCCGACGAGCGGGGTCGATCAAGCGGCAGCCGAAGGAATTCGTGACTTGCTGCTTTCCATGGTGCGCGAAGAGGGTTTGGCCATTCTGCTCGTCAGCCATCAGCTCGAATTTGTTCGAACATGCGCCAGCCGCGCCCTGTGGGTGGAGGGCGGTCGAGTGACAGAAAAGTCCAAGGAGAGTCTGCTTCAAAACGGAAGTGTCGAAGCACTCCTGGCAGCGGGCAAGAAAGCGGCAAAAGAGGGGATTCAAGCCTGATGGAGGTTGAGTGGAGCCTGGTATGGGAAATCTTCCCCCTCTCTATTTTGGCGGCATTGCTGGCGGGGCTCGTCTGCCCGCAAGTCGGCAACTTTCTGTTTTTGCGCCGAACGGGATTCTATGGCGTTGCCTTGCCGCAGTTTGCGGCCTGCGGCGTTGCCTTCGGATTCGCGATCATGCCGTGGTGGGTGGCGCATGTCGGCATAGGTGGTCTTGACCTAGACACGGCGCTGGAAGACACCCACGCAGCGGTGAATTACCACATGGCTTGGGCCGGCGTTTTCACCTTTGGAGGCTTGGGCATCCTCTATTTGTTCGGCCAGAAGCCCGGCTCCGAGGCAGCGCGTATCGCCGCAGCATTTGCATTGGCAAGTGCGGGGACGATCTTGTTTGCCCACGCCTCTCCCACGGGTGAGATCTTTGTGCACGAACTTCTGCGTGGGTCGATCTTGGTTATCGGCTTGCACGAGTTCGAAACCCTTGCTGTGGCTTTCGGGTTCGTGGCTCTCGCGATGTGGTGGTTTCAGAGAGGATTGTTGTTGGTTAGTTTCGATCCCGATACAGCCCGCGTACTCGGTCTCGGAGTGCGCCGTTATGAAGCTCTCTTGGTGGTGCTGATTGGGCTCACCGTAACGATCGGCTCCCTAACGGTCGGACCGGTGGTATTGTTCGCCTTGCTTGTATTGCCACCGCTCGCCGCTTCTCACCTGGCTCGCTCCCTGCGCAGTTTTCGCTGGATTTCATCGCTAATCGGGCTGGGCTCCGCAGCACTTGGCTTGCAGCTGTCCTTCGCTTTTGATTTGCCCCTCGGCCCGACTATCGTCGCAGGTGCGGGAATCTTGCTGGGTCTCTCGCTCCTGCCGTTCTTGAGCTTGGGCAAGTCGAGGACTTAGGCACTTTCCGGCCAATCGCGCGCTTGAATTCAGTCAGGGCGAATTCATTCGTGCGAGCAATTCAGACCCGCCGCTGCGTTGGCTCGATAGGCCCGGCCGCTTGCGGGCAATCCGGCTAAGGAGTTGCCGGCGCCTCTTCCGATTCCAAGATCTCCAGCAACTCGAGTCGGAAGAAAAGCACTTGATCAGCCGGTAACTCCGATTCGGAATCGGGTCCGAAGCCGATTCCAGCGGGGACGGTTACGCGGCGACGGGCTTTCAGGCGCATTCCGAGCACACCCTCGTGCAGGAAGGTCGGCGGCGGCGGAGGGTCGCTGAGGATAAAATCGATCGGTTGGCCGCGCTCGACACTCGAATCGAAGACCGTGCCGTCGAGCAAAGTGCCGTGGTAGTGAATTCGAACCGTGTCGCCGGCCTTGGCAACGGGGCCCTCGGGCTTGACCAAGTCCTGAATCTCAACTCCCGACGGGAGTAAGACAGGGTCGTACACGGGCGGGCGCGGCCGAAAGATGGCGCAGCTTGAAAAGCAGCAGCAGGCCAACAGGAGTGCGGCAACGCGGGTTGCGAGGGTGTTTATCAAGGTGGCTTTCATGCTTCGCGTGCTAGGCCTCGGCTGCATGGAAGTGGGAGCGTTCAAGGAAGGGTGACAGAGATCACATCAATTAAGAATTGTAGATCTCGGTTTCCCAACACCAAGGGCGGAAGTCCCTTGGCGCCATAGGCGTGCTTGGCGGGAATGTGTAGGCGCAATTTTGAACCCTCCAGCATGCCCTTCAGTCCGATGTTCCAACCCGAAATGACCGGGCTTTTGCCGTAGTGCAAAAGGTACGGCTTGCCGCGCTTCAAAGAGGATTCGAAGGGGCGCTTGCTGCGCTTGCCGTTTTCTATGGTGAAGCCCCGGTAGTGGATTTCCGCCACCAGCCCGTCTTGAATCGCTGCGCCGGCCCCGCGCTCAATGATGTCGATGACGACACCGGAGGGGGTTTCGATTCGTTCGAGATAGCCCTTGGGCCCGGTGTCACCCGTCTGCTCAGCTTGGCCCAAATCCGACTCTTGGTCTTTGGGGTCTTGGCCTGTGGGGTTGCTTGGGTCCTCGACTTGCTGCTGCGCGGGCTCGTCTGTGTTGATGTCGGTATCCGCTTGATCTTCGCCGCCGCAGGCCGATGCCAAAATCAAGCAGATGGCACCGAGGCGCGGGCCCAATCCCAACTGCATCGTACTCCGTGACTTTTTCATGGGCACTTTCAAGACTTTAGCCGTCGCCAAGAATGGAAGCTATGCAGGCGACGTCCACGATGTCGTCCGCGTTGCATCCGCGCGACAGATCCATGTAGGGACTGGCCAAGCCCTGTACAAGGGGGCCCAGGGCCGTGGCGCCGGCCAATCGCTGCGTCAATTTGTAAGCGATGTTGCCGCTGTCGAGGTCGGGAAAGATCAGGACGTTGGCGCGGCCGGACAGGGGGGACTGGGGTGCTTTGGCTTCTGCCACGGAGGGCACGATGGCCGCGTCGACTTGCAATTCGCCGTCCACTTGCAAGCCGGGGTGCTGCTTATGCAAAAGGGCGGTGGCGCGCTGAATCTTTTCGACCCGCGGATGGCTGGCGGAGCCCTTGGTTGAAAAGGACAGCATGGCAATGCGCGGAGTCTCTCCGACCAAGCGCCGGTGGCTTTCGGCCGACGAAACCGCGATGTCGACCAGTTGTTCCGCGCTGGGGTCGGGCACGACTCCGCAGTCGGCGTAGGTCAAAGCGCGCCCGTCGGGCAGGACCATCAGGAAGCAGGAAGAGACGGTGCGCAGCCCGCGCGCGGTGCCCAAGACCCACAAACCGGCGCGAATCACATCCGGTGTCGCCGCGAGGGAACCCGCCACGGCCGCCTGGCAATCGCCGCTGCGCACGAGGAAGGCGGCAAAGATCAACGGCTCTAGAATTTTTTTGGCCGCTTGCTCCGGCGTCATGCCCTTCGGACCGCGGCGTTCCAAGAGCTCAGCTCGAAATCCCTCCAGGCGCGCGTCGCGAGTGGGATCGACGACTTCCACTCCCGCGGGGGCTGAAGCGAAGCCCGGGGCGGACAGC
>JAJDES010000197.1 GCA_029259675.1 Planctomycetota bacterium | reverse complement strand
GGGAGGGGGCCCCGTACACGGCCCCTGAAGGCAGGATTTTTGCGCTCACTGGACTAGGAACAAAAAACAATTCGTCTCTTGGTGTCGTTCTGGATCTAGATGACGCAGAGGAGGTTCGGTCGCTTCACCGCAACAATGGAGACAACACGGCAATTGGATGGGACTCTGCAACAGCTAAATCAGTGCCTATTGGATTTCGCGCCACCGCAGGACAGGTGATCGCGCTCAAACGGCCGAACGGCGAGACAGTTCAAGGAGACGGTCGCGCCTGGGGCTACCTCGTCGACCAATAAGTCTGCGCGGACCCTCTATTTGATGTGACGTCCATCAGCGACGACCAGGTCCCGATTCCTTTCAGAATGGGCCATGGCATGCAGCGGGGCCCTCTAGCGGGTTTCAAATGAACCGATGCCCTTTGCGCCTTGGAATGCGGGGCGGGCGTCACTAGGCGCTTGAGGCGCCGCGCTTGTGATTGCCGGAGCGAGCGCATGAGGCAAGCAGCAGTCATGGAAGCATCAAGCATCTTGACGCGCGCGAATGCTGCATGCACGCGTCTTGAATCAATCTTGACTCTCCATCACCAAGTTGGCTACAAGGACCTGCTCAATTAACTGAAAAATGCACGGTTTATTCACATGATTTAGCCATGGGCGACATCCGCGAATCTGTTGCAATCAACAAAGGCCGGATGACATTTCCATAGAGTGCTATGCAGACCAGTGGAATTTAATTGACTAGACAACAGATCACCTGGAATGAGATTTGAAGCTCGACTCGTCTTGTCGCCTGCTTGGCCCTTTGGGGTTCAGGATGGAGACGCTACCGTCGTTCCCTCCGGTGATTCCGGAGTAACGGTTACCGGGGCGATAATTGATACACGGATGGGCACTGTTGCTGGACACGGAACCACTTCCAGTTTCCGCGCTGACAGTGAGTCTATAAATCTAGAGGGGGAGGTGGATGGACTCCATCTCTCAATCAGTGACAACTTCGTCACGATCTCTGGGGATGCGAAAGATCTCGTGACCGCGTTCGCTGTTATTCAGTCGGCAACGTCGCGAGTCCTCCAACATCTCTCCGTATCACACGGCACCCGCTTCACAGCAGAGCTTCTAGGCCTGATGGATCAGCATGGCGATAAAATTCGAACACCGACTGTGATCAACATGCTCAATGCCCGGGTTTACAATCTCCAGCAAATGAAGGACCACCTTGAGGAGGCAATCAGATACTCGCCACTCTCCGACGCACGCTTGGTGGCTGCTCTTCAGTACTACGACGCGGGCCTACAGGTGCCCTCGTTGGCGCCACGGGAATTGGGACCACGACCTGCTGTTCTACCCACCCCGCTAGCGGTCGTGGAGTTCTTGAGCTACTGGAAGTCGGTCACAACAATCATGGGGGACCCCTCTCGCCGCAGAGACAGAGCGCAGAGCCGTTACAAGGCTCTAGGCTTCGATGAAGATGCCAAGCTCGTATTCGACGAATTGAAGGAAATCCGTGATGCCTCGGATGTCGCACACTACTCCCTGGATTCAGAGGCTATAGATTCGGTTCGTGCCTCGCTCGGCAAAGCCAGAGCATTCGCACGTCGCTTGATCAGCGGGTACAGGGAATACCTCACGGCACAAACCGCCTGCTCTGCTGGTCATCAAGCCGATGCAACGGATCCGCCTTCGGTCGACCGCTGATCGTCAACGCAGGAAACAGGACATGATGTCTAAGATGAAAGCAGCTCACGAGTTCTTGCTCCGTCACCGGGTTGGCTTCACTTGGGCGCTCCCCGCTTTGTGGATGGGTACGCTGCTTCTGCCTACGTCGGGAGATGCGCCCTGGAAGTACTTGATCATCTGCCTCCTCGCGTTCGCGTTCGCACTTCGGACAGGTGTGCTCGCTTTCGCAGCGCGATGCTACCGAATCGGTCTTGTTTGGTTCCTCGCAGGCGCGGTCGTGCTGATCCTAAACTTCGCGAAGCTGTATCTGGATACAGGCCTCGTCGACTCCAGCGGTCGGCGCGAAGTTTCCATAGTCGAGGCGATTTACTTTAGCCTGGTCACTTGGACCACGCTTGGCTACGGCGATTTCGCACCTCCCGCAGATATCAAGATCTACGCCGCCCTAGAAGCCCTGCTAGGGTATGTCTACATGGGCGTTACCGTTGGCGTGACCGTGAGTCTGATTGGGTCATTTACGCAGGCTAACAAGACGGTTCAGACGGACGCTGTTCGCAGCGCCGCCGATCGTTAGGCATCGAAAGGAAGCGCCATGGCATTGAAGAAGTGCAAAGAGTGCGGCAACGACGTCAGCACTAAAGCTGCCTCATGCCCAAAGTGTGGGGCCGTCATCAAGAAAAAGACAGGCTGCTTGGGCTGCGTTGGCGCGGCGTTCCTCATCTTCATCGTGCTTGGCGTGATCGGCTCGCTGATGAACGACCAAATATCCACCGACCTACGAACCTCCGCCCCGGCGGACGGCGGGAAGTCGGCCAAGGCGGAATCCGTGCGAGTTGCGCCCGCATGGGCGGATGGTCTAACCGGGCCTCAAAGAAATGCCGTCAGATCTGCGCAGCAATACCTCAGCATACAGGGCTTCTCACGAAGCGGACTTATTGAGCAACTCTCGTCCGATGCTGGGGATGGTTATAGCGTTGCCGATGCTACCGCAGCAGTGGATAGCCTGAACGTAGATTGGAACGAGCAAGCAGTGAGAACTGCTAAACAGTACCTGAGCATTATGGGTTTCTCGTGTAAAGGTCTCATTGAGCAGCTTTCAGCGAGCGCCGGAGACCGGTACACCGTGAGCCAAGCAACTTACGGCGCACGACAGGCCGGTGCTTGCGAATAGCTCAGCGTACTGGCCTAACAACTGGTTGCAGCGGACGGTCCGCTGCGCGGCCCGCCGCTGAACCGCCAGTCCGTTAGACAGGTGGACCGATGCGCATAGCTGTGGCGGCTCTTTTCGCAATTCTCACTCCCTGCTGCGATCAAGCTGTGGGTCCCGATAGACCAAAGCACCCTCTCCGCAGCCCGAAAAACGGTTTTTGATGCAGCCCAACTGCAGAGACCTGAAGAGACGAAGAGAGCATTCGGGCGGCTCGATAGCGGCAATTGGCCGGCTATTACGGGGTAACTCAGTTCTCACCCGAGCAAACAGACTCGCGCACTCAACCAGCACTATGGCCGCATCCTGCGCACACTGCGGGACTTGCGTTTCGGCTGCAACTGCGCCCGTTTCTCGCGCTTCGTAAACCCAACCGCGAGGCGATGTGCCTGCAAGCGGTGAGTGGCTCCCCGGTCGGTCCAGAAAGTGCAACTTTTGAGGGGGACGAAAATCGCGCCTCACGATGCCGCCAGATCATGCTCTATTTTGCCCAGCCGTCCTGACTGGGGTGCAGTCAAGCCCCTTAAGGCAACTATTGGGGTCTATGGTTAACAGCGGCTGTGCGGCGTTGTGTGCTCTTCGGTGAAACTGCGGCCCGCGGATGTCGTCGGCTCCCGTAAGGACGCAACAGCGGGCACGACAGAGGCTTGGGGCTCGCGAGTTCTTTGCGGGCCCAGTTCTGCCAGTCGGCATTGCTGCCCATGGCAATGACTTCGAGGAAGTCGGGGATGCGGGGGCAAGAATAAAAGAGTTGTACGTGCCGGCTATTTGTGGGCCGCGACCGACTTGCTACAAAGAGCAGGTAGTCCTTAATGGATGGGCTGCGCAGGGTATTTGGGAGGGACAGCTCGCGATTTCTTTGCGGTCTAAATCCTGCAAATTGAGTTAATTTGCGAAGTAAAAAGGTTGCGTGCGCAAGCCATTATGGGTCGCGCCGAGTAATCTGATGCCGAGTGGCCGATATGCAATAGATCTCCGCAAATGGTCGCAAATATCTCGACTCCGACCCGAAAGTGCAAAACTAAATCGGTTACAGTTGTTGGAGCAGCCGACTTTTAGACTCGAGCAAATGCTGCGTTCACCATCTTAGTGGTATAGGTGCAGGTGAGATCCACGATTACCCCCGGACTGGAAGCATGTAATACCTTAAGGCCTGGGCTACCGTTGAAAATTCAATTCACCACGGCGGGTGCCATTGCACTGGCAAAAATAGGGCTGGAAAGATCTGTTTTGTTTGCGGTGGCACAGGCGTATAAACGGCCTAGGAAGAATCAGAGGGAGTGCTTGGCTTAGCTTGCGCAAGTGAGGCCTGCCGGTGTGTCAAGGTAGGAAGAAGGCGTCGAATAGGTCGGACCCCCAGCAGTATCAATCCTCAGAGCGCATTGATCGGAACATAGTTGCATCCCTCACTTAGGGTCCGGTTTCTATAATTGTCTTGGGAACACAGAATAAACTGCGAAACAGGTTTAATCCTAATTGAATGCTCGCACGAATAAACCAGCAGAAGGAGCGCTGGTGTGCAATGGCGCTTTTGGCGGCTTGCGCCCCAAGCCTGTCGTCCTGCACCTCAGCCCATGATCCGGCTGAGGCGGGAGGAAACCAGCCACCCTCGGCAGCGGAGAGCCACCTTTCCCAGGCAAAGGAAGCTAGGGAAGGGCGCGCCGGAGCATGGCTCTGCCTCGAGCTGCACCCGCTGTCTGACGAGGTCTCGAAGCTGCTTGGCGTAGACGAGAGTGGAGTTTTTAGCGAAACGAGTTACTCGCGCTACGGTCTTGAAGTCCGCTCGATCCGGACGGGACAGATCTCTGCAGCGGCTCTTCAGCGCCTTCGAGACGAGCTAGAGGCGCCAGAATATTTGGCGGAATTGAATGCCTCGCTGGAAGCGGACAACCGCATCGAAGAAGGCGACATCTTGACCCTCCATCTGCGACTCGAAGGTGGCGCGACCCTGAACTGGTCGTTGCTCTTTCACCGAGCTCCTGCGAGCGTTCGTTCTCTCTTCGAGGAGCTTCCCAAGTCGGCCGATCCGCTTCACGAAGATACGCTGGTCGCAGCCTATCTCCGTGCGCAGCGGCTTGCTCCCGAGCGTTCCCGCAAGTTGCGGGAGGCTGGCAGGCTGGAATTCTACGATCTATCCGAAGTGTCTGCAGAGCTGCGGCCCGACATCACCCGGGCGATGGAAGAGCTTGACCGTTTCCACCGCCTGGAAGGGGCTGAGTACGCGGTGTTGGAGTCCCTATTCGGGCAGCAGCGCACCGTGTTCCTAGTATGGGACGAATCGGGGTATGAACTGACACTTTTTCACAGTAACCCGGATACCCAATCCCCTGAAGAGTGAGGGAAAGTAATGAAGAATTGCAATCGAATCTCGACACGCCAGCACGTCACGAACGCGGGCCGCACGCGCTTCGCTCAACTACCAGCGGTCGCTACGGCGCTCGCGCTCGCGGCCCTCTTGCCCGGCGCAGTCCATGCCGGCAACGGCCACTTCGACAGCACGACCGGTCAATTCGACTTCTGCGTTTCCTTGCGCTTCGACGCCACACCCACGCAGATCGCGATGATCCAAGGCAGATTCCAGCAAGCGAGCCAGATCCTCGCCGACGCAACCGACAACCAACACCGATTCGGAAAGGTGACGATCGTCAACAACAAAGGAGCTTCGCAGACTGCTGATTACTGGATCAAGTCCGGAGACTTCGGAGCGTACGCCACCATGGGCAAGTTTGGGGTGCGCGGTCAGCACATTACCATGTCCTTCGACCGTTACTTCAAGTCGTCGGCCTCCGAGCTCTCGACCGAGAACGCCTACACTGTCGCGCACGAATTTGCCCACCACGCCTACGGCGTCCTCGACGAGTACAGTGGACCGTCCGGAACCGCGGAGTGCGCACCTGTGGCGGAGGAGGCTGTCGCTCTGAGCTACTGCTTTATGGACAACTTCAAGTCCCGCGGAGGTCAGGCGGGCGGAGGGACCACCCACACTCTCAATGAATTCTGCGTATCCAGCAACCACGACCCGGACGCGGACACCTCCCAAGAGAGCAAGCACGGCAAGTCTTGCTGGGAGGTCATCGCTGCCCATCCAACGCGGCCAGCCACAGCCCCGACGGGACTGCCCACAAGCGCAGCGCCGACCGCGCACACGGTGACTTTCGCCACCGGTATTGTAGGACTGCGCGCGGTCCAGCTCATCGATCGCTCGGGTAGCATGAGCGCGGAGAGCAAGCTCGTGTTTGCCAAGCTGGGTGCCCAGCAATTCGTCGACGTCATGGATACCGGCGACAGCATAGGGGTTTCTTCGTTCGCCACCACTCCGTCTACTGAATTCGCGCTGACCACGATTACGGGCGCCAGCGTAAAGAACGCTGCCAAGGTCGCGATCGATAACCTGGTTGCAAGCGGATCCACCAATATCGGCGGCGGGCTCTTGACCGCACTGAGCCAGATCACCTCCAAAGCGGAGCGTTCGTGCAATGAGGTGATCGTCCTCTTGAGCGACGGCGATCACAACACGGGCACCGAGCCCACGGCGGCGGTCATCGACATGCTGAGCGCCCAGAACGTCACGGTTTTCACGGTGGGTCTCGGCACCGGGCTCAGCACCTCAGGGGAGGCCACGCTCCAGAGCATCGCCATGGGAACCGGAGGCAAGTTCTACCGAGTTATCAGCGCGGCCGACCTCGTCGCGCTTCAATTGGAGGTTGCCATGGAGAGCAAGGGCAGCGGGTTGCTAGTGGCGGACCCGGAGCAGATTGCCGCGGGCGCGACCGTGGAATCCACCGTGCTCTTGGAGCCGGGCATAGACCAGTCCACTTTCGCGATCGTATTTGCCGACGCGAGCGACGAGCTGACCATGACACTGCGAGACCCCGGGGGAGGGATTCTCAGCATTCCGAGTAGCCAAGACTCGAACAGCCAGGTTTTTGTTGTCGACAATCCGCAGCCGGGCACCTGGCACGTCGTGACGACAGCCGCGACGGTCAACACCGGAACTTATGAGGTGCTCGCATTCGCAGTCCACGATGGGGTCCAGCTCAATGTTGACGTCGCGGGAGGCATGTTGACAGCGCCCGAGCCTAT
>JAJDES010000196.1 GCA_029259675.1 Planctomycetota bacterium | reverse complement strand
GCCTCAGGCATCGGATTGCTTTTTCCGTTGGCGATCGGCCGCGTCGTGGACGCGGCGGTGGAGGGCGGCAGCAGCGAGTTGGTGGATCGTTGGGCCCTGATTTTGGTCGGGGCCCTGTTGCTGCAAAGTGTGCTGGTGTTTGTGCGTCATTACCTGTTCGCAATCGCGGGAGAGCGAATTGTCGCCACTCTTCGGGCGCGACTGTATGAGCGCGTGTTCGAGCAAGAGTTGGCCTTTTTTGACAAGGCCAGCACCGGCAAGCTTTCCAGTCGCCTTGCGACCGATACGGTGACGCTCCAAAGTGCCGTCACGGACGACATCGCCTCACTCCTGACCGATTTGTCCAAGGTGGTCTTGGGCTTGGCTTTCTTGAGTTGGTTGTCGCCGGAGTTGACCCTGTGGATGCTGGCCACGGTGCCGCCGGTGGCGATTGCCGCGGTGCTGTTCGGGCGGCGAATCCACGGCATTGCCAAGGCCGTTCAGGACGCGTTGGCCAAGGCCAACGAAGCTGCCCAAGAGGCCCTTTCCAGTGTTCGAACGGTGCGCTCCTTCGGCGCGGAAGCGCGTGAGTCCGGTCGCTATCGCGAGCGCGTTTGGAAGGTCTTCGAAGCGGCGCGCAGGCAAACGATCGTCGTCTCACTTTTTGGTGCCGTAGCTTGGTTCGCCGGTTTTGGCGCGGTTGCTTTCGTTTTTTGGTACGGAGGTCGCAAGGTCGTCGCCGGAGAATTGAGCGTGGGCGAGCTGACGTCTTTCTTGGTTTATACGCTGACGATCGCCATGTCCTTCGCCGGCTTGGCCGGAGTGTGGGGGCAATTCATGCGCGCGGGTGGCGCCTCGCAACGAATCTTCGCCATCAGCGATCGCGAACCTGCGATGGCACTGACTGGCGGGCGCAAACTCGATCGAGTCGTGGGCGAGTTGTGCGTCGATAGCGTGGACTTTCACTATCCGTCGCGACCGAATCAAAGCGTTCTGAAGAACGTCTGCTTCACCGTGAAGCCGGGCGAATTGGTGGCCCTGGTCGGGCCATCGGGATCGGGCAAGAGCACGATCGCCGGCCTTGTCTCACGCTTTTACGATCCCGATCGAGGCAAGTTGACTTTGGACGGTGTGGATTTGCGCGAACTCGACGCAACTTGGTTGCGAGAACGAGTCGGCGTCGTGGCCCAGGAACCCGTCCTGTTCTCCGCTTCTATTGCCGAAAACGTGTGCTACGGGAGACCCGGGGCAAGTCTTGAGGAGGTTCAAGTTGCCTGCCGCGCTTCGAATGCCAGTGAGTTCATCGAGGCCTTTCCCGATGGGTACGAGACTCAAGTGGGCGAGCGAGGCGTGCGACTGTCCGGCGGCCAAAAGCAACGCGTGGCGATCGCACGCGCCATCTTGAAGGATCCCAAAATGCTGGTGCTCGATGAGGCCACCAGCGCGCTCGATTCCGAAAGTGAGTTGCTCGTACAGGAAGCCCTAGGGCGCTTGGTGGCCGCACGCACAACCATTGTGATCGCACATCGCCTATCGACCGTACGCGATGCGGATCGCGTTCTCGTGCTGGATGCCGGCCGCATTGTGCAGGAGGGAAAGCACGAAGAACTGATGGCCAAGGGGGGGATGTATCGGCGCTTGGTAAGGCGCCAATTCGAATCGGACTCTGCGCAGGGGGCGAGCGAATGGATTCCTGACGGGGAGTCCCAGGCGGGCTCGGGAGATTCGGTCAAGAAACGGCCACCCGAATGACCTTTTGCATATTCGCTCGGCCCACAGGGATTTGATCGAATCGCGGATCCATCGCGACGGCGAGTCCGCGGCTCATTTGCAAGCGCTCGCGACGCGGTGATGGATTTGGAGCAGCACCGGGCCGGCGACAGGAACAGGTATCGCCAGAGTCCATGCACCATCTTGGTGGACTGCGATTGGGTCCGGCGCCTCTGGCGGTCTCCGGGCTGGCTGCCTACGTGCGCGCAAGGCAACAACTCCAACTCGTCACTACCGGGCTAACGGCGCAAGAGTCTGGCTTTGCCGCTACCCCGGGCGAGTTCTTCACCTTGTGCTGAGAAGGCTCGCACTTCCCAAATCACCCCGGCAGGCAGAAGATCGAGTTCGCTGGGTGACGGAACCCAACTCGATTGGGTCAAGCTGCGCGAAAGCACTACTTTGTTTTTGCCGACAGAACCGATTCGCAGGCCGAATTCTCCTCCGCGCGGAAGATCGTATTCCCATTCGAAGCGCTCCCACTGAGGAACCTGGCCGAGGGGTTCGATGCATTCGATGAGCGTCCCGAAAGAGCCGTTTTCACCATCTGCAGTCGAATCGGCGCTCGTGCCCGGTTGCGGGGGGACTTCCGTTTGCATGGCATCGCGCCAGGCGATTCGAACGGCGACGAGTACGAGGGCGGTTGCGACCAATGCGCGCAGAGGGAACGGCGAACGGCGCTTGCGACCGCGGGCGGAAGGTGCTTGGCTCGAAAGGGCCATCAGCATGAGCTGCCGATCCGGTTCTTGAATTTCGCCCCGCGCAATGGCCAAGTCCTCGCGCATGTCCAGCGCTGTTCGGTCTAGGTCTTCGATCAGGCTCTGCAGTTGGTTTAGGCGCTCGCGTGCATTGGGACCCAACTCGCTCAACTCCGGCGCATCCGGTCCGAGTTCGCCCGCTATGGCGCGGCGCAAAGTGTTGTCGTCAAAACTTGCCATGGCGCGAGATGCGGGGATTAGAAGGCTTGGCTGCCGGCGCTTTGGAGATCATTCAGAAGCTCAAGTGCGCGGTAATAGCTCGTGTGCATGCCGGCGTGGGGGAGTTCCAATTGCTCAGCCAGCTCCTCAAGCGAGCGCGCTTCGAAGTGAACCCAGCGCAAGGGGTCCTGTGCATCCTTTGGCAAGCGCTCCAGGCGCGATTGCAATTCGAATGCGGTCCATGCTGTGGCGCCCTCCGCCGCGGCGGAGCCGGAAGCCAGTGAGCGTTCTTGGTCGCGAGCTTGCTCAGCGTTTTGTGTGCGAGATCGATTCAATTCCGTACCGGCAAGGTCCCAGGCCCAAGCTTCCAGTGAACGATCTCCGCTGTAGGAACTCAAATTGGCGTTGGCGGCGTAGGCCGCGCTGCGCACGGCGAGTTCGAGGGCAGCGGCATCCAGCGGGTGGCGCTCGCGCAGGTTGCGGCGGCGCACAATGGCAGGCAGGCAAGCCAAACGCTCGGCTAGCATTTGACGCGCGCTAGGGTTGCCGGCGATGGCGCTTGTCACCAGTTTTTGGTCGGCATCGTGCAGGGCCGGTCGATCGCGATTGGGCATAGGTGGGGCCGGCTTGGGGCCGGAAGCTGCGGGCGGATCGTTCGCGCGAATGAAGGCTCTCGTCGCCGACTTAGCAATCGACAATGGATGCTCGCAACCTGGTGCAAAAGCCGTCCTCCGCAGCTGCCCGAGTCTAGCTGTGCCGATTGCCGACGGGAAAGGCCGCTCCCGCACCGTTCTCAGGCAGCCACGGAATCGGGTACTGGGAATGAATGTTGGACAGAGTGGATTCCCTGTGGGAGAGCCAAGCTGGGACCTTCGATGTGTCCTCTCTCCCGCGTCGAGCCTAGGAGCCCGGGTCCGGTCGATTTTTGGGTGCGAACGGACACTGGAGCGCTCAGTACCCGGTTCCCAGCCTGTCCATGGCGTCACTTCTTCCAGGCCCTGCTAGACTTCAGCATCAGGGCCCGTTAGGAGGGGGGCTGCGTTCGGGGCTTTCTAGTTCTAGCGCTCAGGCCCTTTTGCCCGTAGCTCCCCGAATCGCGCGAGAGCCTCACCTTCGATCATGCCCCGAACCCTTCCCAGCCCCAATTCGGTTCCAATCGCCCGCCGCAACCGCTTTGCCAGTCAACCTGCGGAATGGGGCCGACCGAAATCGCCTCGCTTTTCCCACACGGACCAGCCCTCGGCGCCGGTAGCCCGATTGAGTGGGCCGAAGCCCGCGCTTCCATCGCGGCGGCGGGTGAATTCGAGCTTTGATTTGGCGCGTTACCTGCAGCTTGCGGTTTTGGCCTTGGCCCCGCTTTGGATCCTGGGTTGTGGTTCGAATTCCAGTGGGCCCGTGGGAGGTGACTTGGGTTCGACACCGGGAACGCCCGGTGCCACGACAAACTTGGGTGGAACCGCGCTCGCCTGCGGCGAGCCTGTCGTGGGTGCGACAGTCAGCTTGTTCGATGCCGACGGTATCGCGATCAGCAACGCCAGCGTCTTGACCGACACCGCGGGGCGCTACGAGTTCTTGGGATTGGCTCCCGCAACCTATGAGTTGCGGCTGATTCCCCCGACTCCCGATGCCCAAATCGCAAGCACTCAATTGCGAGAAGTACGCATCGGGGCGATTGAAGTTGTGGAGGGGGAAAATACTGTGCGACCCTTGATGTTGCAGCCGGTTACGGGCGGCATGTACATCACCGAGCAACTGGGAGCCTTGCAGTCCGGATTGGTATTCCGCGTCGACCCCGAGGGGGACCTGGCGGCGGACCCGCTTTGTGATCCCCTGTTGGATCCCGATTGCATTCCACTGTCGGATGAGGTGACGCCGGGCTTGGTCGTCGATTTTCGAGCCAACACACAAATCCTGGTGGACGGCCAAACCCTTGCAAACCAAGGAATTGACGCTATCCCCGGCAGTGGCGGCCGCGAGATCTTGATTGAAGTCGCGCAATTGTCTGCGGATCAATTGCCGGTTCCGTTCATCGATCTGAACGGGGTCAGTCGCACCGCTGCGGTTTTCTATCAATTCTTTCCAGCCGGGGTGGAATTCTCCAGTGCGGCGACCGCGAGGCCCATGCGCCTGGACTTTCCCAACACCAACGGCCTGCCGGCTGACAGCCCCGTCGAGCTCTTTCAGTTGGTCGAGGAAACCGGCCTGTGGGAATCCGGTGGTGTGGGCGCGGTTTCCAGCGACGGCCTGATGGTCGTTATGGACACCGATGAAGGGCTCAACGGAACCGGTATCTTCGCCGCGACTCCCGCTGCACCCACGCCGATCACGATTACAGGGCAAATTACGGAGGGCAGCGTTCCGTTGACGCGCTCTGGAATCATTGTCTCGACCCATTCGGGTTTCAGCGGCGTTACCAATTCAAGCGGTGTCTACAGCATCGAAAATGTGCCCCCGCCGGCCGGCAATGCGCCGCTGGGCGTGACCGTGGTCAACGACGCGACCCTGGAGCCGGGCGTGGTGCGAGCTTCGACTCCGGCCGTGTATCCGGTCACGACCCTGGATGTGGACATCGTCGCGCCCCTGCGCGATCGCGTTCCGCCCTTGTGTTTGTTGGCCTCTTCCTCACCGGCCCAGGGCGCCGTCAATGTCAATCGCGATGCGGCCCTGCGCCTACGCTTTGACGGCCCCATGGATCGCGCGAGCTTGACCACGACTACCGTTACTTGCACGGCGGGGGGAGTCGCCGTTGAGGGCGATGTGGAAACACAAGCTTTTGATGATGGAATGGGCGGCTTGTTTGGAGATGTTTTCTTTTTGCCGGATGAAGACTTGCCGGCGAATGCGGCGGTGGTTGTAACGGTCGCTGCGGGAGTCACGGACTTGAGCGGCAATGAGTTGGCAGAGGCCTGCAGCTTGTCCTTCACAACCGGCACCAACACGTTTCTCTTTCCGCGTGTCTACACGACGGTGCCCTCGCGCGGTTCAGTGCGCGACGCCGTGACATTGCGCGGTGTGAATCTCGGTAGCGTCGCTCAGTTGCAAATCGCCGGTTCGGACATCACGATCGACTCCCAATCCAACAACGAGCTCAGTTTCTTGATTCCCTCCGGCGTGGGCGGGGCCGAACCCGGACTGACCAATTTCGATATTGATAGCGGAACGACCTTGGTGCCGTTCACGCTGGTGCCGCTGATTGAGAGCCTTTCCGTTACCACGGGCGTGATTGGAACTTCTGTGCTCGGTGTGGACCAAAACGACGGCACATTGGTCACGATCACCGGGCACAACATGCGCAATCCCGCCGCCGTCGGCACGGCCCCGGTATTTCTGTTCGGCGATGCGCCGGCCATGATTGACGATGGGGCCGAGTCCGCCGGCGGATTTACCGGCGTGGTGTTTGTTCCACCCGGAGCGAGTACAGGTGGAGTCAAGGTCCTGATTGATTTGGGAGCGGGACAAAGTCTCGAGTCCAACTCGGCCTTTTTTGCAGTGCAGCAATTGGAAGACGCCGTAGCGCCGACGTTGCTGGCTCAGGATCCGTTGGATATGGCGGTTACGGTGCCCACCTCACAAGTCATTCGCTTGACCTTTGACGAGCGGGTTTCGGGCAGCTCGATCGTTCCGGTCGGAATCGGCGCTCCGCCCGACACCATTGCCATTCCCGGCACAACGCGAGTGACCGCCTCTCCCGACGGCAGCAACGGCATCCTCGAGTTCCTTCCCGAAGGCGGGCTGCTGCCGGCTGCAACGACCATTCAGGTCTTGGTTGGACCGACCAACGTTTCGGACCTTTCCGGCAACGCGGGACCGACCGTGAATTTCTCATTCACGACGGCCTTCTCGGAGCCCATGGCCGAAGGCGAAGAAACGCCGCTGACAACTCTGGATCAAGGCCTGGAGCGAGCCCTTAGTTTTGCTCCGGACAGTCTTCCCGTGGCCACAATTGATTTGCCGGACGATTTGATCGATGCGGGCGACGGAGATCGCTCCGACTGGGCCGGACTTGCGGCCTGCGTATCCGACAGCGCCGGTGACTTCTTGGGAGCGAGCTCAAACCTCGCCGGTGACTTGCTGTCCTTGGCCGTTGCGCGCGAGATCGGGACGGGCGACCTGCTGTTTCGGATCGAGCACGCAGACGGCAGGCCCACGGCCGGAACCCGCTATCAATTCGACCTTCACTCCAGCAATGAAAAGCTGGTTTTTGAAGTGAGGCACGATGCGAGGGGGGCCGCTCACTTGACATTCGGAGCAGCTGGGAATGCGCAGCGCAGCCTGCGCGAAGGAGTGGCCGGCGAAGATTCCGCTCAAGCTGGTTCGGCGCCGGGGGACTTGGGACAAGCGTCCTCAGGGATGGGCTTCACAGAAGTGCGACTCCCCAATGCGCGCTTTAAAGGCCTCGGTTGGCCGCTGGAGTTGAAACTGAGTTCCAGTTCCTACGACCCCCTGCTGGGCAAGTCGGTCGTTGATCACTTGCGCTCGATCATCATCGAGTGACCGCTAGCGTGGGCCGCGCTTACTGCAGGGGCGCTTACTTCAGGGGCGCTTACTTCAGGGGCGCGGTCGCTAGCGCTGGAATTCCTGCAGCATGTTGAGCGGATCTACGGTCAAGTAAGGGTGCCAGGGGTTGGTGCCCGACTCATCCAGCAGTTGCTCCGCCGTGGGCGCGATTAAGTCGAGCACTTCCGTGCTGATTTCAAACAGCGAGCGGCCGGCGGGATCGGTGTTGTAGATGGCGACGCCCTGGCCCGGGATGGGCTTGCCCGCAATTAAGTCGAAGGCTTCGCCCTCGGTGGGGTGGATCCATACCTGGGCATAGGGATTCTTGCCGTCGATGCGACCACCCTCGGAAGGCCCCAGCAATTTCCTGTACGGGGCGCGCATGAGGAACAGGTTGTATGCGGTCGCGGGCATGCTGGCGCAGTCTTCGATGGTCCCGTCAGCTCGCACCAACTTCCACTGACCATAGTTCTCCGGGGAATCCCCTACGGGCTGGGGACCGCTGGCCGGCTCGGCCGCAACGCGCCGAATCTCAA
>JAJDES010000195.1 GCA_029259675.1 Planctomycetota bacterium | reverse complement strand
GTCCATGGCGGCGGCACCGGCCAAGAGGCCCTTGATGTCGATGCCGACCAAGGCTGAGGAAAGCAAACCCACCGGTGACAGGACGCTGAAGCGTCCGCCCACTCCATCGGGAACCACGAAGGAGCGATAGCCGTCGCGGCGGACGATTTCGCGCAACACGCCCTGCTCCACATCGGTGGTCACGACCAGGTGTTCGCGACTGCCTTCCTCGCCCAGGGCATCAATCAATTTCTGCCGGAAGAGCAGGAATTGACTCATGGTTTCAGCCGTGCCCCCGGATTTGGAGATCACGTTGTAAAGCGTTTCGCGCGGATCGATTTGATCCAAGAACTCGCCGATGAGATCCGGATCCACGTTGTCCAGCACAAACAAGCGCGGCACTCCAGCGGATGGATTCAGGTTGTGATAGGGGCTGTTGAGCGCGCTCTGCAGCGCGATGTTGCCCAACGCCGATCCACCGATTCCGAGCACGACAACGTTGCGAAATTTGCCTTGGACCTCACCGGCGAAGGAGAGGATTTGCTCCAAAACATCACTCTGATAGGGCAGATCCATCCAACGCAGATCCTTCGATCGTCGAGCTTGCACCGCAGCCAGCGCAGCCTTCGAAGGAGCGGCCATGGAGCCCAACTCGGCTTCCGTCAATCCGTGCTCGGGTCCGATGACATCGGCCAAACAATTGGTGTATTCGAAGCGAATGCGGCTCACAGTTTCCTCCGGGGCTCAAGAGTGAATGGGGCCGCGGAGCCTACGCACCAAGCACTCGATTCGGCAAGGCCCAGACCCCACGCTTAGCCGCTCAACGGCTGCAGGGCTCCATCCAAGCCCGCAAACGGCTCGCTTGCACCCGTGCCGAGTCACCGGGCTCCGGCCTCAATTCCGCGTTGCGTCAGCGCCCGTTGCGAGCGCGGGCAATCAACGCCAAGAGCTGCAAGATGGAGGTAATGGCGGCGGCCACATAGGTCATGGCGGCGGCGTCCAATACTTTTTCGACCCCCTCGGCCTCTTCGCGAGTGGCAACGATGCCCGTCTCAGCCAAGACGAGTTTCGCACGCTTGGACGCATCGAATTCCACGGGCAAGGTCACGAGTTGAAAGACCACGCCAATCGTGAAGATGCCGATACCCACGTAGATCATGCCCGTGATATTCGCCATCAGGCCGATCAGGATTGCGATGGGCCAAAGGCTGTTGCCGAAGTTGGCTGCGGGCACAATTTGCGAGCGGATTCTCAAGGGCGCGTAGTTCTTCACATCTTGAATCGAGTGGCCGGCCTCGTGCGCCGCCACTGCGATCGAGGAGATGGAGCGCCCGTCGTAAACCTCTGGCGAAAGGCGCAGTGTCTTGCTGCGCGGATCGTAATGATCGGAGAGAAAACCCTGGTGTCGTTCGATTGCAACCTGGGCGCCCCCGGAGCGAGCGACAGCGGCTGCGGCCTGGGCACCCGTCATTCCTGAGCGCACTCCGACATTGGAGAATCGGTGAAAGGTGCTCTTGACTCGAGCGCTGGCCCACAGCGACAGGCCCATGCCAATCAGGGTGGCGATGTAGTACTCGGCGGGGAGTCCGAAGAAGATGAATGCCATGGTCTTGGATACTGAGAAGCGGGTGAGACGAAGCCGCTGCGCGGGAGTCTCCTGGATATTTGAGCGACGGGAAAGGGCTCACTCGGGCTTTCGCCCGCGACCCGGGGTTGCAGGCCAAATGGAATCCGGGGCGAGTTCGAGGGGCTGAAGAGTCCTCCTGGCGGCACCCATGAGGGGTTCTACGTATCTCATGCGGAGATTGGACAGTCTCAGAACGACATTGCCTCTCGTTCCGGCGGCCCGTGGGGTTTAATGTGCTTGGTGGGCAGATCGGGGATACCCCCCGCGGGGGTCAACTCGCGGCCAGCCCAGTCCCAGCCGGCAAGCAGCCATGAGCGCATCCAATCAAAACCCCAATGTCAACGACAGGCGCGCTGGTGACAGCGCCCAGCAGGCGGACCTTCGGATCGGAGATTTCGCGCGCTTGGGTGGGACCAACCTGCGAACCCTGCGCTACTACGAGCAGCTGGGCCTGATCACACCCACCGCCCGCAGCGAAGGCGGCTTTCGATTCTTCAGGCGGGCCGATCTCGGCCGGCTGCAGATGATTCGCTCCCTGCAATCATTGGGATTGGAATTGGCTCAGATAAAGGAGCTGCTGGGAGAGCGGGACACCGAACGCTCGCGCGAGGCCATGCTCGCGGGCGTGCGCGAGACTGTTGAGAAGCACGCGCAGCTACTCGACGAAAAGATCGAACAACTGCAGGGGGAGCGTTTGGAATTGGGCAAGGCCCTGAGCCAGTTGGACGAGTGCGAGACCTGCGAAGAGATTCCCAATGCGGAAAATCAATTTTGCAAGTCGTGCAGCAAGTGCGGGCATCCCCTACCGACCAACCTCGGCGCACTTTTTTAGAATCCCTCGCCGCGGGCGAGCCCGCTCCCATGCGCATGGGCATCGTCGCTCGGTCCAAGTAGGCAGATGTTCGCCCCGAGCAGCTCCGAACCCGCCCGCGTCGCGAAGCAGGGTGGACGCTCGCTATGCTGCTCGCCCCCGCCAAGCGAGAGGATCCCTTGAAGCCCATCTACTTCGACCACAACGCAACCACACCGGTGGCACCCGAAGTGCTTGCAGCCATGCTGCCGTTCTTCAGTGACCATTTCGGCAACCCATCCAGTGTGCATGCCGCCGGCGCTGAAGTAGCGGATGCCCTGGCGCGGGCCCGCAGTAGCGTGGCGCGCTTAATTGGGGCCCGCTCCCCGCGCGAGATCGTCTTTACTTCAGGTGGAACCGAGTCGATTCAAACCGCGCTGCACTCAGCCCGTTGCCTGCGGCCCGAAGCGCGCCGGATAGTTAGTAGTTCGCTGGAGCACGCTGCGGTGTTGGCCCCGTTGGACGAGTTGGGCCAGCATGGGTTTGAAGCCTTGCTCGTCGATGCCGACAGCGAAGGGGGCGTGGATTTGGATCGGATCCTGAGTCTCCTGGATGCGGATCCAAGCGCGGCGCAAATTGCTTTCGTCAGCTTGATGGCCGTAAACAACGAAACCGGCGTTGTGACCGACATCAAAGCGCTCGCGCAAGTCTCGGCGGCCTGCCGCGCGCGCGACATTCCCTTCCACGTGGACGCCGTTCAACGCGCGGGCAAGCTCCCCATCAAGGTGGCGGACATCGGTTGTGACTTGCTCTCAATCAGCTCGCACAAGATATACGGACCCAAGGGCTGCGGCGCTCTGTGGGTGCGCCCGGGCTTCAAGCTCAGCCCCCTGCTCCTGGGCGGCCCCCAAGAAGGCGATCGGCGCGCCGGCACCGAAAACACGGCAGCCATTGTCGGCATGGGCGCTGCGGCCGAGGCCGCCATGACCTACCTCGCGGATGAAGGCGCTCGCGAGCGAACCAAAGCCCTGCGAGACCAATTCGAAAACGGCCTGCTCGCATGCTTGCCCGGAACCCGTGTGCACGGAGGTCGCTCGGTGCGCGTCGACAGCGTTTCGAACTTGGGCTTCGAGGGAGCCAGCGGCGAGGCGATTGTCATGCTCCTGAGCGAATATGGACTTTGCGCCTCGACCGGTTCAGCCTGCAGCTCTGGCAACCATGGCGCCTCCCACGTTCTGCTGGGCATGGGCCTCGATGTGGAACAAGCCCAGGGTGCCGTGCGCTTTTCGCTCGGCCGAACCAGCACACAAGCGGAGGTCGATCGGGCACTCGAGCTCGTCCCCAGGGCTGTGAAAGAATTGCGCAGCTTGGCCCCCTGAGATCTCCCAGGCCGCGGCAATCGAGCCCCACTTCGGGATCGCTTGCCCGGACCCAAAAAATTTGACCCCCTTTTTTGGAGTCCAGGGCAGGATTTTTTCTCCCAGCGGGCCACCTGAGATACGCTTGGGCTGGGTCTAGGACCCCGGCTCCCGTCATCACCGACTCGGGCACCACCGACTCGGGGCCGCAAAATCGATCCCTACCCAAACGCCTGCCACCGCGACCGGCAGAGCCCAGAACCCGCGCAGTTCGACCATGGCTGATCCGAAGACCGTCTATAGCACTCATGTGAGTGGATTTCTCAATACTCGCCACGAGTGGACGGGAGAAGAAGGGCGAGTCGGCGAGATGATTATCTCGCGCAACGCTCTCGGCCTCGTAAATGAGGGTGAGTGGCGCCCCGCCAAAGGTGAGGTGCTGCGCTTTCAACGCGACCCCGGCATGTTGCGGGCCCAATTCACGCTGTGGTCGGATGGCCGCGAGTGGATCGGCTCCTCCTTGCGTGACAATTACTTTCGGCGCTTGGTCAACATCCACACGGGCGGCAAGCCGTTCCAATTGGTGCCGGCCAGTGGTTTCTCCAAGGGTTGGTCCCTGATAGCACCCAAAAGCGGTGAAGTCGCCCGCATGGAAACCGGTCTCTTTGGCCGCGACTCCGAACTCAAGGTGTACCGCAGACTCGACTTCCCCCTATTGCTCTTTGCCTACTTCTTGGGATTCCCGATCTATGCCGAATCGGTTTGGCCGGCGGCGGCGGGAACTCACTAAGCCCGAACACCCAAACATGCGGGCCGGCTCAAAAAGCTTGGGAATAACGCTTTTTGTTGCCCGTCCGCCCAGGGTTGAACACTCCGGGGAACCCCGGAGTGAAATTCAACCTCCCATGTAGATCCTCCCGTTTCCTCTCCGCCGCCAAAGGGCAGCGGACCTTTCGACGGGCCCCTTCAACGGCCCACATCCGAGACGAAACATGCGCCCGCTAGTCGTCATTGCCTTGATCCTTGTTGCGACTGCAACTCTTCTGTTCTCCATCTTGTTCTTGGGTGGCGAAGAGGAGGGTGGCAGCAACGCTATCGATGCCCCCTCAAGCCAAACAACCGTCATCGGTCCCGGCTCCAGCCCGACCCCAGAGCCGACCCAGGAGCTTGAAGAAGGAGGCCGTATTGCCGCGCCCGTGGCAGAGGCTGAGAGCCGCACAGCGCTTCAATCCGACAGTGAGAGTTTCGGCAACAAGCTGATCGTCAAGGTTCTCGACCCCGATGGTCAGCCGGTGCCCGGCGCCAAGTTGACCCTCGAGCGCGGAACCCAGCGCACCGGCTTGGCCGAACTGCAAAGCATGATGGGCGCCAACAATCCCGGCGCTTCCTTTGCCAAGCGCACCAAGTCCACCAACGCCAGCGGCGAAGCCACCTTCCGCGGCATTGAGCCCGGCAGCGACTACGCCCTCGTTGCCAAGCATGATGAGTACCGCAAGAAGCGCGAAAATTACGTGCGCATTGCCGAGGAAGGCGAATTCAACGTCACGCTCAACATGCAGTTGGGCATCATCGTGCACGGCTATGTGCACGACTTCACCGGCGAGCCGGTCGAGGGCGCGGAGCTCTTCCTGGAATCCCAGTTGGCCTCTGCTCTGTGGAACAACCCGGCCGTTTCCGCCACGAAGCAAACGTCCAAACCCGTGCTGACGAATGAAACCGGCTACTACCGCATTTCAAACGTTTCGCCGGGTGAACCGATGAACCTGACCGTCCGTGCGAATGGTTTGGCGAGCAAAACGCGCCGCAACTTGACGATTCGCGGCGAGATGGTCGATGTGGACTTCAATTTGGATCCGGCCCAAGCGGTCTCCGGGCGAGTCTTCGGGCCCGATCAGAAAGGCATCGCCAACGCCTCCGTTCGCGTCATGGGCTGGCAACAGCAACAAACCATGACGGCGCTGGCCACGACCAACGCCAGCGGTGAATTTGAAATCGGCAATTTGGCGGAGGGCGACTACACCCTGATGGCTTCCGCCGAAGGTTGGGGCGTGCAGCGCAAGCACCGCATTGCCGCGGGCGAAAGCCAAATCGAAATTCAAATGGCTGAGCAGGGCGGGATTTCCGGTCGCGCCATTGACGGAACCAGCGGCGGCCCCGTTACCAATTTCACCCTCAGCCAGCACAAGTACACCGA
>JAJDES010000194.1 GCA_029259675.1 Planctomycetota bacterium | reverse complement strand
GCGCAACGAGCGCGTGCGCGGCCACGCGCACATGCCGGAACCGATAACCGTCCAGGCCGCAGCGCCGATCGAGCTCGCGCTGCCCGAAGCCACATCTAGCTTCGGTGCCGTACAGGAGCAAGGTTGGGTCTACGTCTACGGCGGACACATCGCGCCGACCCACGACTACGACGTGAACGCCGTTTCCGGTCGCTTTTGGCGCATCGACATGACCGGCAGCAGGACTTGGGAAGAACTCCCCTCCGGCCCGACTCTCCAGGGCATGAACCTAGCCGCACACGACGGCCTGATCTATCGCGTCGGCGGCATGATTCCGCGCAACGCCCCCGGCGAGAAAGTCGACAATTGGTCAGTCAAAAGCGCCGCGCGCTTCGATCCCGGCCAGCGCCGCTGGGAAGAACTCCCCCCACTTCCCCAGGGCCGTTCGTCCCACGACGTCGCCATTGTCGATGGCAAGTTGTACGTAATTGGCGGCTGGGACATGCATGGCGCGCAGGGCAATGATTGGCTGAATTCAATGCTTGTGCTGGACCTGACGGACCCCAATGCGACCTGGGTCGAAGTGCCTCAGCCGTTCAGTCGAAGAGCGCTAATCGTCGCTGTACACGACCACAAAATATTCGTCATTGGCGGCTTTGATTCGGAGGACGAACCCTCGCGCCGTGTCGATATCTTTGACGCGCGCGAGGGTCGCTGGCTGCAGGGACCCGGCCTGCCGGGCAGCGCAATGAACGGCTTCGCGCCGGCAGCATGTGTGCTCGACCGGCAACTCTATGTCAGTGTCGGCGACGGATCGCTGCATCAGCTGAATGATCGCGACTACCGCTGGGACCAGGTCGGGACAAACACACAGCGCATCGTGCACCGCATGCTCCCCTTAGGCGGTCGAATTTTGATCGTTGGAGGCGCAGCGAAGGGAGACAATCTAGATTTGATCGAGGAGGTAGTGCCCGCACCGGGGAACGCATTCGAAGCCCGTACAGCCTTCTACTTGCGCGAATCTGCGAACGCGCAAATGAGCCTCGCGCGCAGCAAGTCTCCCCAACTCAGCGCTGAACGCCTATTGGCCCGCCCAATCGCGGCCACAATCACCAGGCCGGCCATCAATCCTCCGAGCGTGACGGAGACGGTCGGCATTTCCCCCACAGCGGAGCCGTCCAAGCCAATCGAGGCGGCCGCTCCCCCGAGCCCGGGCGCAATGGCCGCCGCAATGGTGCAAACCCACTGCCCGCTCATGCCGGACGAAACTGTCGACGAAACCAGCTACGCCGTCGAGTACGAGAATCAAACGGTTCTACTTTGCTGCAAGTCCTGCCTGCGCAAGTGGAATCGCAACCCCGCGCGCTTCGCAAACTCCCCCCTCCTACCCCAGCTCGCCCAACTCGAGTAAGGGCATGGAGCCCCAAGTCCGCCCGGCGGCCGTCGAGCCCCGTGCGAAACGGGATCCCGACCCTTTAGTGCGTAGAATCCTGACAGGCCCCCGACGTCCGCACACTTGCGGCTTCGCGAAGCCAACAAAAAAAGGACCCGGCCGGGAAGGGCCAGATCCTCTTTTGAACGATGGTAGCGGGGGTAGGATTCGAACCTACGACCTCCGGGTTATGAGCCCTTTCGACTTGAATCCGAGAACTTGCGCAGCTGTCGAAACTTGCCGTGGGAAGCGGCAGATGCGACTCCGCTGCGACTTGCGCATGCGCCCCATCTGTCCCCTATTCGTCCGGCACTTGGGGTACACCACAGGTACAAGTCGCGACGCCCGCGATTTACCGGGGTGGGAACAACGGAAATCGTGTGCGCTCGCCAGTGCTACGCCGACTGACGGGCCCCGTCGCGCGGCACGAGATTGATCACGAGCCGGTTGTTGAGAGCCTCGGCGATGCGGATGAGCATAGAGAGCGAATGTCCTTCGTAGTCGGCACTCTCCAGCCGCGCGATTACGGACTGCTTCGAGCCAATGAGCCTGGCCAACTCCTTCTGGCTCAGGCCGGCTTCGGAGCGAGCGGTGTAGAGAAGGCTGGCCACGCGAGAGTTGACCGTCTCCTCCTCGATCGCGCTCCGAAGCTCGGTATCGTTGCCGACCAACTGGTCTACGATCTCAACCGCGTTCTTGGTCTTCTTTTTGGCCTTCTTCTTAGTCATTGTTCGTCGCCTCTTCGTAGGTGTGTGCTTCGGGGTCCGCTTCGAAATTCGCCTTCCGGTCGAGGGCTCGCCTCAAGTCCGCAGCCGGGATCCCCGCTTCCTTCGACAGCGCGTGGTCGAGCACCGCGGCGTTCTGCCCGTGGAAAAAGTACAGGAGCCGATAGTTCACCTTCCCCCTCCGCGCGCGCAGCTCGTAGATTCCGTCGCGGAGGAAGTCCGCTGCTGGTCGACGCAGCTCGTGGCCTTCCTGAGAGAGTCGTTTGATGAGCGCTGCACACTTGGCAAAGCCTCGCTTGTCCTTCTTCTTCAGCTTCTTCAGCCAGTCCACGACCGGGGCCTTGCCCGTCGGCTCCTGGTAGAAGATCACTTCGGTTTGGGGCACTGCTCAACTCCTCCAAATGTATAGCAATATTGCGATTTCGCTAGAGGTGCGTCCACAGCAGAATGCCGCAGGGCTGCACACATGCATCGCAAAGTATTTCCTGAAAAAGACTTAGGCGCATCCCAGATAGGTGAAGACTAGATCGGGGAGGCGAGCGCCTGGTACCGCAGCATGAGCGGCCATCACCTCGACGGGCCCCGCCCAATCCTCAGCACCTGCCGCTTGCGGTCGAGCCCCCCCGGAACCGTTGGCCGCGCAATACGAGGCGAGCGGATGGATCCCGGCCAGGATAGTGTCCACTGCAATCGGCACACAAAGTTGATCGCGCTTTCAAGAACGCTCTGCGCTGTACGCCCGCATGTGCTCGATGAAGCCGGCGACGAACTGTCCCACAGGTGACTAGGTCGGCAGGGTGCAGCCCTCGCCCGAAACCCGGCCGACTCGAACAGGGGGAGCTTCTACTTCGCAAGCTAAAGGGAGTCGGGATGCAGGCTGCAGCGGCACTTGGGACTGCCCTTGTACCACTGGAGGAAATAGGCCGTACCTCACTTCTTGAGTCTGACCATCGTGGGCCACCAGATGCGGATCCAGGCGAGCACCTTTCTCAACGACACGTGCCGCGGGGTACACGACGAGGTACTTTCAGCCTCTGGGGCACAAAAAAAGGACCCGGCCGGGAAGGGCCAGATCCTCTTTTGAACGGTGGTAGCGGGGGTAGGATTCGAACCTACGACCTCCGGGTTATGAGCCCGACGAGCTGCCAGACTGCTCCACCCCGCGCCGTTTCGGGGGGGCATTGTCGTCACCTTGGGCTGACTTGCAAGGGATGGATGCGAAATCTGGTTGAGATACTTTTCTGCGGCCGCTTTTTCGCGGCGAGCAGCCAAGCTTGCAACGGGCATCCAAACAGACCGGCAACTCAGTTCTTGCCCGAATCTTGGCCCGAATCGACCTTTGTTTGGTCCGACGGCTTGGCCCGCTCTGGGTCGCCGCCAGTGAGTGCAGCCTCGGAGGGATTGGCCTGTTTGACCGGCGGAAGCGCGGCCGTGAGCGAATCGGAGAGATTGCGCAGCCGTTCGAGTCCATCGGCTTGACGGTCCAGGCCATACCAAAGCGGAAATTCACTCGCGCTGGAGGGCGCAACGCCCTGCGCTGAGACGGCCGCGCCCGTTGCGTTGTTGGCGGCGGAGTCTTCAGCCGGGGCCACGCTCGGCAAGCCCGCCAAGGCGGTCCGGGCCAGTTGCAAGGCTGCGGGGTTTCCACTGGCCAAGGCCTGGTTGCCCAACCCCACCAAATCCTGCAGGCGCACGGCGGGTTGTTCGCGCCGCCATTCGGGACGCTGTACCAGGTCGTGCAGGATTTCGAAGGCTTCGACGGCGGCCAAGCGCGCGCGTTCGGCGGCTTCGCCCACGGCCCCGGTTTGGCGCGGGGCATCGCTGCGCCCCCCCAATAGGTCGGCGGCGTTGCGCAGGTCCACGAGTTCCAAGAGTCCGTCGTTTGGGCGCGCCAACAAAGTGCGGTAGTCGGCCAGCGAGCGCACGCGATTGCCGTTGCGCAGGGCCAGGCGCGCGCGGTCGCGGCGCACGCGTGCGGCAAAGGCCTGTTGCTCGGGCAATTCGGCCAGCAGCACGAGGGCTTTTTCGTATTCGGCCAGGGCCTCACTTCCGCGCTGCAATTCCCCACCGGTGGCGAGGGCGCTCAGGAGTAGTGCGCGGATGCTCGCGCGCTGAGCCGCTGCAATTTCGGCCGAATCCACGAAGGCCGCGGCACCCAAATGCAAGCCCATCAAGCGGTGCACGAACTCGATGCCCAGTACGGCCACCAAGTCCTCGCCTGCGTCACTTAGCTCCAAGCACCAATCGATAACTTCGCGATGATCGAGAGCGCTCAAGCGCGAGGCCGATGTTTCGTTCAAGCCGGCCGCAAGTTGCAGCGCCTGGGCCAAGCGTGCGCGGCGGGTCGTATCGTCCTGCACCGCGATCAAACGCCGCGCGCCCCCCATGAGTTCTTCGCTGCCGCCGGCGGCCAAGTTGCGGATGGTACCCGCCAACTCAACCACCCGACCGGGATCGCCGCGCACCAATTCGTCGAAGCTATCCAGTTGGAGCAAGGCGACCAACACGCGCGGGTTGCCGTGGCGGTGAAGCAAGCTCAAAGCTTCGCTGCGCAGTTTCGGTTCGGTTTCGCGCGCGAGGATGCGAAAGAGTTCGTCCCACTCGCCCTCCAGGTGCGGTCCCATCGCATCGCCGTTGAGTAGCGCAAGGGCCCTGCGGCGCAAGTCCACATCGGGAGCCGATGCGTTGCGAAATAGATTGAGCACAAGTGCGCGCCCCTCGGGACTGCCGGGGGTCAACTTGTCGGCGAGGGCGGCTGCTGTGCCCAGCAATGCATAGCGCAACGATGCGCTTGTGTCCGGCCGCAAGAGAACGCTCAGGATCCAATCCAAATCGCTAGCGTGCGCCAATTGCCCCAAAACGCCGGCAGCTGCGATGCGCTCGCTTTCCGATCGATTCGGATTGCGAACCAAAGCGGTCAGGGGTCCGCGCTCTAGCTGAGCGATGATTTTGGAATCGTTCCCAGCCTTGTCCACCAAGCTGCGCAGGGCTTCCACCGTGCCCAAGATCGCGTCCCCATCGCTGAAGGGATCCGCGGCGAGTCGACCCAGCAGGTTGATCAGGTGATGGATTCCCGAGCTCAGGCCGTGCTCGCGTTGCTCGGGTCCCAATGTCCACGGCAGGCGTGCCAAGGCGCGCGAGATGGACAGCAATCGGTCGGAGGGAGCCGCGCCCGCAAGTTGCACCAGCTCGGAACGCAGGGAGCGCACGCGCTCGCCATCAGCTGTTTCACCCGCCGTTGTTGCCAAGAGTGCTTGCAGTCGCGTGTGGAACGCAATCGGGTCCACTTCCTTTGCCAGGCCCGGCAGCAAGATTGCATTCAGTTCGGGCGCTTCGCCCTTTTCAACAACTTTCGCAAGCACGCGCGCCGCCTCGGCCCGCACGCGCGCATCGGCATCGTTAAGGGCTGCGGTGGCCATCGCTCGCTCGCGCGCCAGAAGATCGAATCGTTGTGCCAGCCACTCGACTTCTTTTTCTCGCAGCAAGCTCAGCAGATGACCGGTTCCCGCGCTCGGCTCAAAGGGGCGCTCTAGCTGCCCTTCGCCGTTGACGGTGGGAGCGACGCCGTACAACAGGGCCAAGGATCTTTGGGACGCCAACTGCATGCGAGCGGAGGCATCCTCAGCGAGTCCGCGCGTGAGTGTGTGATCGAGTTCGTACAAACCCAGTTCCCCCACGACGCGCGCGGCCGCCAGCCAAAGCGCCGAGCCGCCGGGTGCTCCCTCGAGCACGGCCTGCAGAGCTGCAATCCAAGCCGGCCGTTCGCCGCCGGCCAAGCGCGCGGACAAGTCCTTGATCGCGGACTTCTGCATCGCAGCTCGCTCCTGTGCGCGCAGTGCGGTCAGTCCAGCGGGTGGAGCCAAGCCGGCGCGCAACAGAAGCTTCAAGTCCGGCAGACCGTACTCAGTCGTGCGAAAGGAACTTTCCTTCGTTGCAACTTGTTCCAAGTCGAGCGGCGCGGGGGCAAGCGGCACGGAAACGACCGACTCCGTGCCCGCCTCAACATCGACAGCGCTCTGATCTTCGGCCTGTTGCGCAACCGCATGCCCGTTTCCGGCCACTTCCTGAATCGCCGCCTGAATCGGGGCGGGGAATCCATGCGCGGAATGTGCGGGCGCAACCAATCCACACAGGCAAGGCGCCAGGTACAGCAGCGCAGCGTGGGGAAACTTGGGCGGAAGCATTTTCTCTCTTGAATCCTAGCAGCGAAGTGCCTGATGGCGAAGCGATTGAAGCGTCCTACGGACCAAGTCCGCTGCGATCGAGTTCTCCAGACAATTTCTCGGCCAACGAGGCCACCGATCCGATCC
>JAJDES010000193.1 GCA_029259675.1 Planctomycetota bacterium | reverse complement strand
CTTGGCGACGACTCCGAGCGTGCTCTTTTACGCCACCACAATCGAAGTGCACCCACTTCAGTTATTGGTTAGCGCGATCGGCCTCAACGCGGCCGTGCGCGAATGGCGCTCGGCCCGCGAACGACCCGATGCCCTTTTGCCCGCTGCGCTTGCAGTGGCACTCGTTGCGACCCATACGGTTGGAGTCCTAACCCTGCCATGCCTCGCGTTGTTCGCACTGAGGCGCGGCGGACGTTGGCACCGGCCCCGAAGACTTGTACCGGCGCTGATACTCTTGATCCTCGCGGGCTGCGGCTGGTGGCTAAGCCTTGGGGAGAGCCAAGCTGTCAGCGGGCGCGCACACGCCGCACTATTGGGAACGTTGGCCAAGTGGAGTCCGACCTTCTTACTCGGCGAATGGGCCAGGTGGTGTTCCTTAGGTTCAGTTTTGGCAGCCATCGCTTGGGTCAGACTCTGGCGCAGCCCTGGGCGGTCCCGCGAAGTCTTCCTCTTCACCGGCGCCCTCGTCTTGCCCTTCCTGATCGTCTTGCCGGGCTGGCAAGTGGCCGAACGCGGCGGGTACTTGACGCCGCTATTTCCTCTGTTGGCACTGGGTGCCGCTGCGGGACTCAGCGCATTGGGAGCCAAACAACATTGGCCGGCCCTTTGCTTGTGCGCCCTCCAAGCCGTTGTGGGCGTGCGAGAAATTCGCGCATGGACCCAGCATTACCGAGGCGCGGAATGGATAGAAACGTTCAAGCAACAGGCCGGTGACAAAGGACTGCTGCTCGCCTTGGACAATTGGGAGATGCAATCCTTGCGTTTGCACTCGCGACTCGAAGCCAGCTCCCTGCGCGTGATGCGCAAGAAACGCGAAATTGAATTGGACATCCAATTGCCCGGCGTTTTCGAGGGTATCGCCTTCGCTGTCGCAAGCACGCGCGCACAGGGCGGCCTCGTCGCCATGACCAGCAGCCTTTACGATCTCGCCCAAGAACGCCCCGACATACGCGCGTTCATCGAAAAACTCGAAGCCCGCGAAGGCAAACTCGTCCCAGCGCCGCAGCCCGAATACATGCTCTTTCCTGAATTGAAATGAAGCCCGGCTTCAACGCGCTCCGCGCACTCAATCGATTCCAAATTTTCTGCCGGCGACCAAACGCACAGTAAAATCAAGCGCTGACGGACAAGCCCCCGAACACGTTTCACCCCAACTCCCTCTCAAAGTCATGCAGGATCTCAAGCAGCGCAGCGCACTCGTCACCGGAGCTTCGGCTGGAATTGGTCGCGCCATAGCGACCCGCTTGTCGCAAGCCGGAGCCCATGTGGTTTTGGCTGCGCGCCGCAAAGAGCGTTTGGAGGCCCTGCAGGCCGAGCTTCCGGGCAGTGAAGTCATGCAACTCGATGTCCGCGATCGCAAGGGCGTTGAAGCGGCGCTCAGCGGCAGAAAGTTTGACATCGCTGTCTTGAACGCCGGCATGGCGCGCGGTGTGGCTGCGATTCAAGACGGCAAGCTCGAGGATTGGGATGAGATGCTCGACACCAACGTGCGCGGCTTGTTGGCCGTGCTGCGCACCGTTCTGCCGGGCATGCTCGAACGCGAGTCGGGCGACTTGCTGCTGCTAGGTAGTGTCGCCGGTCGCCAGGTATATCCCGGCGGCAATATTTACTGCGCGACGAAGCACGCTGTGCGAGCAATTTATGAAGCCCTGCGCTTGGACGCCGGCGGCAAGGGAGTTCGTTTCACGACCATCGATCCGGGCATTGTCGAAACCGAATTCAGCGAGGTGCGCTTCAGCGGCGATCGCGAAGCGGCCGCAGCCGTCTATTCGGATCTGCGCTCGCTGCAACCGGGTGACGTAGCGGACGCCGCTCTCTTTGCGCTCACCAGACCCGCGCACGTCAACATTGGAGAGATCGTGCTGTGGCCCACCGATCAGGGCAGCACGCGCGATGTGCATCGCGGACGCGCCTAAGTCATTCGGGCGCCGCACTCGCGCGGGTGCGTGACCGCAGCCAAGCTTGCACAGGACTCAGTAGCTCTCGTCTTCGCTGGGAAAATCGCCGCTGCGCACGTCTTGTACGTAGTTGCTGAAGGCGTTCAGCATTTGATTGCCCAGCTCCGCATATCGGCGCACAAAGCGCGGCTTGAACTTGGTGTAGATGCCGAGCATGTCGTGGCTGACCAAAATCTGCCCGTCGCATCCGGGGCCGGCGCCGATGCCGATCACGGGAACCTTGACCGATTGCGCCACCTCCGTGGCCAACTCCGCCGGCACTTTTTCGAGCACGATTCCAAACACACCGGCATCCGCCAGGGCCAGGGCATCGCGCCGGACCTCGTCCGCTTCTTCCTTGCTGCGCGCGCGCACCTGATAGGTTCCGAATCGGTGAATCGATTGGGGCGTCAGGCCCAGATGGCCCATGACCGGAATGCCCGCGTCCACGATGCGCGCAATCGTCGCGCACAGTTTTTCGCCGCCCTCCAATTTAACCGCTTCGACTCCGGCCTCCTTGACCATGCGGCCGGAGTTGCGCAGGGCTTCGTCCCGATTGACCTGGTAGGACATGAAGGGCAAGTCCCCCACCACGAGCGCTCGCTCGGCACCGCGCGCCACCAACTTGGAGTGGTAGAGCATTTCCTCCATCGTGACAGTGACCGTCGTATCGAGACCTTGAACGACCATGGCGGCCGAATCTCCGGCCAGGATCACGTCCACCCCGGCCTCATCGAGCAATTGAGCCGTGGGGTGATCGTAGGCGGTCAGGGCCGTAATTCGCTCGCCCCGGCGCTTCATCTCGACCAGGGATCGAGTGGTCACTTTGCGCACCTTGGCGGGGCCCTTGGGCGAACTTTCGCCGCCGATTCCTTTGGATGAGTCCTTCATGGGTTCACTTCAGATAGCAGACTAGCCAGCAAAGGGTGAGGAATTCGAGCGGAATTCACTCTGGTAATCCCAAGCTGCGCCCGGAGACTCCAGCTGCATGGGGCCCCAGGGCGATAGGAGTGGCTCCACTCCCCGCTCCGATCGGCACGCCCCTCGTCCCGCACAGCTTCGCTCACTACACCCTGGGACCCCCGCCCGCGCACAGTAGGATGTGCCGCCCCAACCAGAATAATGAGCCAAAACGACGTCAAACCTGAGCACCTCACCCCGCTGCTCGAGCGGTTCCAAGTCCATCCTGACGATCTCAATGTGATCGGGATGGGCGGGCGCGGCTCGGGTGAGCCCGGGCATGCCCTAGCCCAGCTCGACACCGGCGATCCCGCCGTGGAGCAGGGCGCGATCGAGACCATCCTGACCTCCAGCGATCCCCTGCTGGGGCCCGATGGTGTGCTGCTCGTTTGGACGGCCGGAGGCTTTGACGAAGCGACGCTCAGTCGTTGGCGCAACGACCTATGGCCGCGTCAACACCTGACCGCCATTGCGCGAATCAAAGGCGGAAGCTTCAGCTTGCGCACCCTGCAGGGCGTGGAGCAGCTTTCCGGCAGCACCGGAGGCAACGCGCAATTGGATGCAACCGTGCTCGTGTGTCGGCGCAAGAGTTGGGTGCTGTCGCCCGACTTCACGGTTGAGAAGTTCGATCAAAACGCAACGAGTTGGAACGGCAATCCCGGCAGTTCGGGCTACGGGCATTTCCGTTGGATGCGCCGCTTGGTCGGCACCATCGCGCGCCCCAAGAGCGGACAGCGCGTTCTGGATTTCGGCAGCGGCGCCGGTTGGTGCGGCATCGAAGCGGTCAAGGGCATCGAAGACATCACCTTATGTGCCTTTGACCCCAGCCCGGCCATGGTGCAAATCGCCCGCGACAACGCAGCTGCCGAGGGCGTCAAGAATTTTGAAGGGCGCACGGGCTTCGGGTCCAAT
>JAJDES010000192.1 GCA_029259675.1 Planctomycetota bacterium | reverse complement strand
AGCTCAAACCCTTTCCGCGCGTGCAATGTGTCCGCGTGCAATGTGTCCGCGTGCAATGTGTCCGCGTGCAATGTGTCCGCGTGCAATGTGTCCGCGTGCAATGTGTCCGCGTGCAATGTGTCCGCGTGCAATGTGTCCGCGTGCAATGTGTCCGAGCCGCAAGCTCGCTCGCTTAGTGCTTGCGTCGACACGTGGCAGCTAGCGGCCCTCCATCGCCGAAATGGCCGGAATGCCGCTGAAATAGCGCTCCACGAATCCGGTGTCGTGCTCACCCGCTTGAAAGTCGGAATGGTTGAGAATCCGGCGCTGCAAGGGAATCGTGGTCTTGGGACCCTCGACGACAAATTCATCGAGTGCTCGCAGCATGGTGCGAATCGAATCGTTGCGCGTGGCCCGATGGGACAGCAGCTTGCCGATCATCGAGTCGTAATACGGCGGAATGCGATAGCCGCTGTAAACATGGCTGTCGACTCGAATGCCGGGGCCTCCGGGAACCACAAACTGTTCGACTAGTCCCGGAGAGGGCTGAAAGTCTTTGTCGGGGTCTTCGGCGTTAATCCGGCACTCGATCACGTGCCCATTGAACTGGATGTCTTCCTGCTTCAGGTTCAAGCGCTCGCCGGCTGCCATTTTGATTTGCATCTGAATCAGGTCGAGACCGGTCACCATTTCCGTGACCGTGTGTTCGACTTGGATACGAGCGTTTACTTCGATGAAGTAGAAATTCCCGCTTTTGTCGAGCAGGAATTCAACCGTGCCCGCGTTGTGATATCCGGCCTCGCGCGCGATGGCGAGGGCCGCGCGACCCATTTCCTCACGCATTTCGGGCGTAACGTTGGGCGAGGGCGACTCCTCGATCAGCTTTTGGTGCCGGCGCTGAACCGAGCAATCGCGCTCACCTAGATGCACTAGGTTGCCGTAGCGATCGCCCATGATTTGAATCTCGACGTGGCGAGGATTCTCAACGAATTTCTCCAAGTAGACGGTCTTATCGCCAAAGGCCGCCTCCGCTTCAGCACCCGCAGCGTGGAAGCCGTTGATCAGGCTGGGATCGTTGCGGGCAATGCGCATGCCGCGACCGCCACCACCCGAGGAGGCCTTGATCATGACCGGGTAGCCGATCTCCTTGGCAACCCGCAGGGCCGTAGCTTCGTCGTCCACGGGTCCGTCGGATCCGGGCACCACCGGGGCACCCGCTCGCAATGCCAAAGCCCGGGCGTTGGCCTTGTTGCCCACACTGGCGATTGTTTCCGGATCGGGACCGATGAATTGAATCTTGCAGGAGTTGCAAACTTCGGCGAAGTGCGCGTTCTCGGCCAAGAAGCCGTAACCGGGCGCAATCGCATCCACATCCGCGATCTCAGCCGCGCTGATGATCGAGGGAACGTCCAGATACGACTTGGCTCCGGCCGCCGGCCCGATGCAAATCGTCTCATCCGCTTGACGCAAATAAAGCGCATCCGCATCGGCTTCCGAGTACACGGCGACCGTTTCCACGCCGAGTTCGCGGCAGGCACGAATGATGCGTTGGGCGATTTCGCCCCTGTTGGCGACCAGTACGCGTCCGAACATTAGAGCGGTTGAATCAGGAACAATGGCTGGCCAAATTCAACGGGCTCGCCATTTTCGACGAGAATCTCCGTTACGACTCCTTTGGTCTCGGCCTTGATCTCGTTCATCACCTTCATGGCTTCGACAATGCAAACCACGCTCTCTTCGTTGATTTTGGCACCGACCTCGACAAAGGGGTCGGAGTCGGGCGAAGTGGCGCGATAAAAGGTGCCCACCATCGGACTCAGGAACGGCGTTCCATTGGATTCGCCGCCCTCCGCCTGGGGCGCGGCCGGAACCCCTTGGGTTGCCACCGGCGGGGCCGCGGCCATGGGGGCCGCTGCGGTGCCTCCGACGACGTTGACCAAGGCGGCGCCGGGTGGAGCTTCACTGCCGGCCCGACGCAAGTGCAGGCGCAGCCCGCTCTCTTGGTCTTCTACCTCGAATTCGGTCAGGTCGTTGCTGGCCATCAATTTGACCAGCTTGCGAACCAGCTGAATGTCCATACGTAGCCTCTAAGCGTCTCAGGAATCAGCGGGGCGCTCTGGTAGCGACCCAGCGGCGCAGCAGCATAGCGGGAGCGGCCTCGCCGTTCTCCCATGTATTCACACTTGCAGCGATGACATCAGCCGCCCCGGCTCTTTCCGCACATGAGCGCTACAAAGCTGGCCGCCAAATTTGGGCTGGTATGCGCTGCGGCTGCCCCCCCAGGGCGTTTCACGGGCCCTTTTTGAGCCAGGCGTTCGAACCTCGGCCAGTCGCGTTGACGCCGAAGCCCATCACCACAATTGGGACCTTTTTGACCAAAAAAGTTGCCAACCGGTCGAACTTCGAGCGGATTGTGCGCTTAAGGCGCCATTAGGTTGGCTTCAGGGAGCGCGCCAATGACCTGATTTGCCTCCGCTTTTCTCAAGCAAGCGCACAGCTTCGATGCGGATTCCGTGATCCAGGGCCTTGGTCATGTCGTAAACCGTCAAAGCCGCGATCGAGGCCCCCACCATGGCCTCCATTTCGATCCCCGTTCGACCCTCACAAGCCGCTGTGCAGCGGACCTCAAGACAATCCTCCGCCTCGTCGTGGAAACTGATTTCGACCCAATCGAGCCCGAGCGGGTGGCACATGGGAATCAGGTCCCCACAGCTTTTTGCGGCCAGAATTCCCGCAACGCGCGCGACCTCCTCGATCGGCCCCTTGGGACCGGATCCAGCGCGAATGGCTGGCAAGAGCCCGGCCGGAAAGCGCACTCGCGCTGCGGCCGAGGCGCGCCGCTGGGTCACGGGCTTAGAACCCACATCGACCATGTGCGACTCGCTGCCGTCCGCCCCTTGGCGCACGTGCGAGAGCCCGCCTGCTTGGATTCCAGGGCCTTGGTCCTTTTTTTCCATGTTCGGCTTCGATTCCTGAGTGCGCCGCGGCGCGTTTATTGACCGGAACCAATCAGCCGTTCCAGCCGCCTAATTTTCCAATTTTGCGCCCGTTTCGGGCCCAATCGAGGCCCCATTCGTACGGCCGCGATGGGGTGAAAAATTGCTTACCTAGCGCTAACGAAAGGTCTGAATGGGCCCCATCTAGCGGCACAATCACGGCTTTCCCTTGATCCAGTTGCCTTGATTCGGGATCAAGTATGAACTCTGCAACGTCTGAAGTTTGAAGCGGGCGTGCGCTCGCAAGCCTTCAGCCGCTGCGTAGCTCGAAATGGATACTAGAGTAGTCCCGGGTTCACCTCCACCCGCCTGCGCCCCAGGCCGATAGCTCCCATGGAGCAATCCAATCAAGGGCCCCGCTCAGCACTCGGACAGCGCAACTGCCCGTGGGCCGCAAACGAGTCAGACTCCAACCGCGCGCGAAGACATCAATCGCGAACCACACCACCTCCGCACAGTCGATGATTCACTACCGCCCGATCGTCATCTCCATGGCCATCTCATTCCTGGCTCCCAGCGCCATTGCGGTGCAGCCCGCTGTATGGGTGCCGGCAAGTCTTGCTCCAAGTCTGGCTCCCGGGCTCCAGGCAGCCCGCGCAGACAGCGTCGAAGCTTTGTTGCAGGAGCAACTAGCAGCCGCTGCAGATTTGCCCGTGGACGATATCTGGGAGCAGGCCAGAAGCTTGGTCGAGTACAGCCTCGAGGGCGAAGATACGGAGAAAATGGATTCCGCCCTGCTGCGACAGCTTGAAAACCATCGCGAATTGAGTCCCAAGGCCGTCTTGCTGGCCAGTGCCGTTCACCTGGACGCGGACGCCCCCGACACGGGGCTGCTCATGGAAGCCCTCCTGCCCGTATTGCACGACAGCGACACCGCAGTGGCCGAAGCGGCCGCGGCCCTACTTTCCAACCGCGCTTTTCGCAGCAATCTGGATGACGATCAACAAACGCGGCGCTTGGACGGGCTCTTGGCCGGCGCGCGCGACATAGATCGTCAGCCGAGTTTTCGCCTCGCCTGCGCCATGGCCGCTCACCGCACCGGACGCGGAGCGGAAAAGCGAACCGCACGAACGGAGATGTTGGCCTTCCTCGAATCATCCGATATCGAGTTGCGTCGCTTGGGCGCCCTAAGCTTGGCCCGCATCGGCGAACCGGTACGCGGACGACTGGAGCGGGAGCTGCGCGTGCTGGCGCGGACCCCGGGTGACCGCGGCGCCCTGGCTGAGGCCTACATCAAGTACGAGGACACCAAGGCTCTCCAGGACCGCAAGTTCAAAGACTTGCTCTCGAACTTTGAAGATCAAGTTCTGCCCGATGACCTGCAACTGTTGAATTCGGTCTTGCGCATGGTCGAGTTGGAGCACCTCGACGGTGACAAGTTTGAGCGCGAGGACCTTATCCACGCCGCCATCAACGGCATGCTTGGCGCGCTCGATCGGCACTCCGCCTTCCTCTCGTCCGATTACTTCAAGCAGTTCAACCAGGACCTCGAAGCGAATTACGGCGGCATCGGCGCCTACGTCGACACCGATCCGGCCGACGGTTTGTTCACCATCACGCGCCCGATTTACTCCGGCCCTGCCTACAAGGCCGGTTTGAAGAGCGACGACAAAATTGTTCGCATCGATGATTGGCCCACCCTGGGCGAGCGTCGCGAGGACATCATCAAGCGCTTGAAGGGCAAGCCCGGCACCGAGGTGCGACTCTATGTTTGGCGCCGTGGAATGGATTTCGGCCTGACGGATCGCCCGACTGAGGACATGGTCACCGTGGTTGAGCGCGGGTACATCGAGATTCCCGCCCTAGCGAAGCAACTCCTGCCCGGCGGCATCGGCTTGGTCGATTTGCGCGAATTCAGCCGGGTCACCTCCAGCGAACTCAGGGACGGCATTCGCGACATGCTCGATCAGGGCATGCGCGCCCTGGTACTGGACATGCGCCGCAACTCCGGCGGCTTGCTGACCGAAGCGGGCAACGTGTCGGACCTGTTCCTTCCCAAGAATTTGAACGTGGTCAGCACGGAAAGTCGCGGAGGCGTGGACCAAATACTGCGCACGATGTCGGATCCTGAGGTTCCGTCCGACATGCCCGTCGTTGTACTGGTCGGTCGCTTCACAGCCTCCGCTGCCGAAATTGTTTCAGGCGCCCTACAGGATCACAACCGCGCGATCATTGTCGGGCAACGATCATTTGGTAAGGGCTCGGTCCAACAGCTCATTCCCCCCCAGGGTACGCAGGACGACATTTTCCAAGACGAAAACGGAAATCGCCGCTGGGACAACTGGGAAAAAATATTGCGCGATTGGAACGACAACGGCGTTTTCGATTTCGCCCCGCGCGTCAAACTGACAATCGCTCGTTATGTGCTGCCTTCCGGTCGTTCGATTCACCGCGAAATCGATCGCGAGGGCAACGTGCTCTCAGAAGGCGGTGTGCAGCCCGATGTCAAAGTGGACGTTCCGCGCATGGAAGCCTGGCGCGTCGAAGAGCGCTTGCGCATCGATCGCGAAAAATTGGCCCGCAACTACGTCGATGAAAATTGGGACGAGTACCGCGAACTTTTCCAAGAGCTGGCCATTTGCGACGACGAAAACCCTGATCGCTACCCGCACTTCGAAGAATTCATGGCCAGTCTCGACACCGTGCTTTCGCGCGACGATGTGCGTTGGACTCTGCGTCGTGAACTGCGCCGGCGAGTTCAAGACGAGCGAGGCGGTGAATTCCCCGGCGTCGATTTGCGTTGGGCCCTCTTGGGTGACTTCCAAGACGATGTGGAGCTGCAGGCCGCAATCGGTAAAGCGCTCGAGGGACTCGGCCAAGAGGTCAGTCAAGTGCCCGAATTCGCCGCCACCTTCGACAACCTAGATGAGGATGTGGACGACCTAACGGCGATGCTGCCCAACGACGACAACTTGGCCAGCACGCGCGCTATTGTCGAGCAGGCCATTGCCGGCAACGGCGACCTCAGTCGCGAAGATCTCGACCGCGTCCTGCGCGTACTCAAGGGAATCGACCGCAACTAACAAAGCTGCGGTTTCAGAAGCCATGGGGATC
>JAJDES010000191.1 GCA_029259675.1 Planctomycetota bacterium | reverse complement strand
AGCCAAAGATTCGAATACAGCCGCATTGCGGAGTCCGTCTGTGAACTGGGGATGGCCGATCCGGCGGTGATTCAGCACATCTTGACCCAGTGCATGGACTCGGGAGAACTCTTCACCGAGGTCCTCGTGCGCGAAAACCTGGTTTCCGACTGGGAGCTGTCGCAGGTCGCCTGCGATGTATTCAACCTGCCCTTCATGCCGCTTGAGGTCTATGAGCCTTCCAGCGATGCGGTTGACCTTTTCAGCATCGAGGAGCTTCACGGGAACTGCATCGTGCCCCTCGACAGTTACTCAGGTCTCTTGACCCTAGCAATGCCGGTGATCACGCCCACGGAAGTATTGGCGGCCTTCGCGGAGCGCATCGAGAAGCAGATCATTCCCGTCGTGGGATCCGTTCAATCGAATCGACGTTGGTTGATGGAGAATCGACCGCTGCAAATAGCCACTCCGCAGGCAGCTGAAGATCTTTCGCCGGCCATTCCCGGTGGGGACGCCAGCGAGGGTGACTGGAGTCAGATCTTCGACGAGGGTGATGCCGCGGTGCTGGACAGCCTGCAGCAGTTTGAAGAGGACATGGATCCGAACGCGGAGGAAGCTCCTTCGGATTTCAGTGCTGCGGATGATCTGGAAGATCTTCTCGGCTGAGCTCTTCGGCGCGATCTATGGCCGCATCGTGCGGGTCGATATCTGCGGATTGCGCATCATCTTGGTCGGCTTCGGATTTCGGCTCTAGGTAGCTGGTGCTGCGCGCAACGGCATCCAAAACATTCGAAGTGCGCAGGTCGCGCGGCAGGATGCCGGCTACTTCCTGTCGGGTCTTGCGCAGCTCGCCATCGGCGTCAATTTCTTTGCCGAGAGCCTGCAAGCTGTTGCGAAAGCGAGCCACGGTCTTCGCAGCTTCCGTTGCAACTTCCGGCAAACGGCGCCCGAATACGAGGATGGCGACGGCGCCGATCAGGGCGATTTCCGGCAGGGATAGATTTCCGAAGAGGGCCAACATGTGCGTCTATCCTACCCAGGGCCCGGGTCTCTAGCTCCTGGAATTGGGCAGTGTGGGGGGGAGAGGACGAAGCGAGCCCCATGATGCGCTGGCTTGGCGGTTCCTAGCGAACCAGGCGGCCGTAGCGGCGGCTGCGCCAGTTGAATGCGGGTCGCACGCTAATGCCGAAGGAGCTGCCTCCCTCACCGGTCCTGCGTTGAAATTCGAGTTCAAAGACTAGGTCAGCCCCATGTCGGCGCACGATGAATTCGCTGTTGTCGCCCACATTGTCGAGGATTCCGAAGCTGTGACTCGCTTCGAACTCCCACTTCGGTGTCCACTGGTATCGAGCGCCAATACCGGCAGATTCAAAGACGGCTTGGCCGCTGCTTTCGCGGGCGCGACTGTGGCCCATTTGAATCGCAAATTGGTCGGAAAAGATCAATCCAAGGCCGGTGGATGAATACACGGTTTGGTGAGTGTCGAAGTCGTAGCGCCCGTCGTGGGTGATCGCCGTGGGCACACCACCCAATTCCGTGAAGTAGTACGAGAAGGTTTCAAGCGGAAGCCAGCGCGAAGGTTCTCCCGGCACCTCGGTTTGGTGTGTTGCTTGAACTTCAATATCGAGCTGATTCTTGCCGCCTTTGTCGCGCCAACGGGAGCGCAATCCGACATCAAAGAATTGTCCTTCTATCGGATCGTCGATGTTGTCAAAGCGCACCGGAGTTCCATCGTGTTCTTTGACTCCCGTGTCGGTTCGAATTTGCATGAAAGGGGAGATCTCATGCAAGCCGCCGTTGGAGCGAGGTTTCCAAAAAGTGGTCGCAACCCGCAGGCCGACAAATCCGCCAAATCGTGTGGGTGAGTTGCTATCGTCAATTCCTCGGTCCCATGCTGTTGCACGGGCTTCAGTAAAGGGCGTGAGCTTTAGTCCTGCGAGGGGAAGCGGAATCGGGACTTCGACGCGATGATTGCTATCCAGTCGCTGCACGCGGCGCTCTCCGAAGCCGTCGGCATAAATCTGTTCGTACAGGGGGTTGCCTTCGACACGCCTCAAATTCACAGCCGTGCTGGTCGTGCTGTAAAGAACCGGATACTGCCCGATATCCGCGATTCGTGCGGGGCTGCGAGCAAAGCCGAATGTTGGAGCTTCTTCAACCTGAGTGCGGAAGTTGTCGAACTCTCGGGTGACGTTTGCCCAAGCGAAGTATTCATTGCGCGCCCTGCGCCAGTGCACATAGGACTCTCGTTCTTCGTAGCGTATGAATTCTTTCTCGTAGAACTCGGATTGAACGCCCGCATCCGTTTGGCTGCTAAAGGAAACGTCCACCCATTGTTGATCGTCGATCAGAAAGCGGCCGCGCGAGCGGTACCAAAGCCGCAAACTGTCGCGATCGTTCTCATCAACACGGATGATGCCGCGGTCTTCGTCGCCGTCAGATACTCCACCGATGCGCGTATTGAGCTGATAGCGCCCTTGCTGTTCGAATTCGAGGCCGAGGTCGGTCAGGATTCCGCGCGAGCCGAGGTAGGACAAGCGCACGCTGGTGTCGGCACTTCCGAGATCGGGTGTGCCGCCGAGCACTGAACCCAATTTGCGCCCGAAGCCACCGAGATCGGTGGAGAACGAAGTTCTTAGAAAGGTTCCGAAGCGAGCACTATTGCCCAATCGCAGAGGTTCAAAGCGAGGTTTGTACTCCTCATTTGCGGCATAGCTGAGTTTGGGCAGCGGAATGTGTATGTGCTTTGAGAGGAAGAGCGCGTTGTCTTTCAACTCCACATCAAAGTCGAGCTCTTCCTCCATGGGCCTGGGGATGATTTCCAAGCTACCGGTGGTGACGAAGAAGCCCGGGTCTACGAAATCGGATGGCGTCACGACGGCATCGTCCGCGCGAAGCGAGCCATCCGAGGAGTGGCGCATCCAATCGGCGAGGATCTTGAGGTTGCGCTCGCTTCCTCCGATGCGCCCTTCGACATGAATCTTGGAATCAGCAATCCAACCGTGGCCGTCAAGCATGTCGAGGTACACAGCTTGGGCTCGGGCTCTGAGGTCACCGTTCTTCAAATATTGGACCGGACCTTCGAGGTAGACCTCGCGCGCCAATTCACCGAGTTCCGTGCCCTCCAGGAGCGAAAACATGGACACGCGTTCGCCGGCCTCAAGATTTCCACTCTCGATGCGTTCGAGTTCCGCGCCAAGTTGCTCGGCCAGCCCGAAGCCCCCTCCCGCGGGACCGGAGCGATCAATCCAATCCTGCTTGTCGAACCACATGATCAGCCAACTGGCACGCAGCTCGACATCGCCCCGCTTGAGCACGGGCCGCTCCGAGAACTGGATGATGGTGTCGCCGTCTGCACGGTAGTCGAGCGAATCGTAGGAGAGCGTCCAGGGTTCTTCGGCTTCCTGGGTAGCCGATTCATCCGCGGCCGCTGGGGGTGCTCCTTGAGCCGGTTCGGAAGTGCCGCTTGCGTCCCCTTGGCTACCTTGTTGCGCAGCCTCTTGGCGCGCTGTCATGGGAGCCGCAGCCGCCGGGTGAGGCGGAAACAGGGCCATAAGGGGGGCCGCAATGGCCAAAACGAAAAAATCGGGGATCACTACTCGGTCTGCTCTTTGGGTGCCTTCGAGGAGCGAACACTGCCTTTGCCGGTTCTTAGGGTTCGCAACTGAAAGTCGTATTCAAGCCAGGGGCAGAACAAATCGAAATCCTGATATTGAACGCGGGTTGGGCTGCCTTCGATGCGCAGACGACGTTGGCTTTTTTCGACCCGGAGCTCGTCTCCGTGTGCAAGGAGTTGGGTGCCGAGCCGAAAGACAACGCCGTCCCAAGCTCGTAGAGCATCGAGAATTCCAAGTCGCGCTGATTCCTCACTCGGTTGTCCGTCGATCTTCACGCGAGTGGCCTGGAGATTCCAGGGTTGCCCGAAATCATCGCTGCCTTCGACGGTAACGGCGCCGCTGAAAGTGAGTGATTCCGAGCCGCACTCCAAGAGATCCGCAGAGGCTTTGGCACCTGTGCGCAGGGCCGAGGGCAAGAATGAGAGGTCTTCCATTTGTTGCACCGCAAAACGAATTTCGGGCTTGGAAGCATCGAGGAAGGTGTCGGAGAACGTGATCCAATCCGCCGTCATCTCAAACGGGTAATCGCTACCGGGTAATGAGCCCTGCATGACAACCCGATTACCTTCGTCGGCCCTAAGGCGTCCGCGACCCAGGCGATCGATTTCAAGTTGATCGCCGGTTCCCGAGAGCTGGTTCCCGTCAAGGGATTCGATTTGGACATTGCCGCGCGCCTGTAGACGCGTGGAAAACAGGTCGGCGGCGCCTCTGTCCACGCGATAGAGGTCCAGTTCGCGGCTGGTGAGTTGGAAGGAAGTGTCATCACGGTGCAGCACGGCGACCACTCCCTGGCCGGCGAAGAGCGAGGTTTCGGCCCACAGGAACTCTCCGTCGCGGAGGTACTCGCTGCGTTGCCCCTTGAGCGCTTCGGCCTTCAATTCGAGCTCATTGCCGGTTAGTTGAGCCCCGGCGACCACTCCTCCGAGGGCTTCGAACTCGACTCGTTTGCGAACAATGCCCTCTTGATCGGTGGGCTCTTCGAAACTGCGCGCTTCCAAGCGCTTGCAGCTCACGACGACTTCGTCTTGGGCCTGGATGAAGCGCGCTTCGCCGACATCTTCCGCTACGACGAGGTTTCCGTGGCGCTCGACCCAGCGGGCCTTCCAGGTTCCTTCGGGCGACGAGAACACTACGGGGTCGTCGGCCGTGCCCTCAATGCGCAGGTCTTCGGTGGTCCAAACTTGCAGGTCCTCGCCCCGCAATTTGCCGTCCGAAGCGAGTAGTTCGACGTTGCTGGAGGCTTCAAAGCGCAGCGGATCCCATTGGAATCCTGAGACTTCATCGGCTTTGGCCTCGAAGCCGCGCGGACCGTCCACCAAAAGGCGCATGCCCAAGATCTGCGGTAGTCGCCAGCCATCCTGGAAAATCTCAAAGGCGATGCGGCGCTCGCTCCACAATTGAAAATGGTGATCTCCATCCGCCGCTCCGCTCAGAAGCGATTTTCCGCTGGCGACGGCCATCAAGTTGCCCCGGTCGGAATCATCGCGAATGTGCGTCAGAAGGAACTCATCGGTGGTCAGCGAACCGTCGGGCCGCTGAACGAGAACATTTTCCGTGGCTTGGAATTGCGCTCGTCCTTCTTCCAGCACTCCGGTCATGTGAGCAGCCGTGAGCCTCGACTCCTCCCACTCCAAACTTGCGGGTCCGGGCAATTCAAAGCGGGTGGTTGCGGATTGAACCAGGGTCAAAGGGCCTTGGCCCTCAAAGCGCAACTCAAGCGGCTTGCCGGCCAACTCTTCGCTGGGCAATTGATCCATGCGTACGGAGCCGCGCGGCCTTTCGGTGAGGGTCGCTTCAAAGGTTCCGGCTTCCGACCCCAGCTCCAAGAGCGCCAATTCGGCTAGGAACAAATTGTTCGAGCTGGAGAGGCGCACGCCGCCTTCCGCGCGCACGGTTTTGAATCCCAAGCTGCGTTCATCGGCCAAACTCTCGCGAGTTGCGGAGGAGCCTGCGATTTCCTTGCGATGACCGAAAATTAGGATGCGGTCGCCTTCGAGGGAGAGCGGATCATCTCCGGCAACGGAAAGTTTGGCGTTGTCGTTGGCTTGCAGGGTGACACCGCCTTCTGAATCGACATCTTCGCGCATGTCCAGAACGCCGCTGCAGGCCAGCAAGACTTCGCGGCCTTTTTCCGTAGCCAACTCCGCCGACGCCTGGGCGCGAAGCACGATGTGCCCCTCGCTTGCGTTGATGTCGAAACCGGTGCCGGACGCGCGCAGTGTGGCCGAGTCGATGATTACCGGCGATTCCGACCAAAAACGGCCTTCAACCATCACGCCCGATAACTTTGGCGTGCGCAGGAACAGCGGAGCAATCGGGGTCTGCCCCAGTAGTTCAAGTTCGACGTCTTCGAGCTCAATAGAATCGTCGAGTTTGAGTGCAAAATTGGTCGTGTGCTCCTCGACCTCCGAGTGAACGGATGTGCTGCCACGCCGAGCTTTGATGCGCGCGGATTCTTCCCCGGTTTCAGGATCAAAGATTAGCGCCGAAATGGTTTCGAGCTCTACCAGGCCCCCTGGAAGCGTTTTGGTTTGGGCTTCGAAGAAGTAGACCTTCTTGCCGCTGGTCGGGTCTTCCTTCGTGTATTGGAACTTGCCGTTAATGCCAACGGGCACATCAGTGGCAATGTCCTCATCATTCTCAAAAGGATTGGGATAGTTCGAAACTTCAATTTCGCGGCCAAGGGTCGAATCGCCTTCGATGCATCTGAGCACCATCACGCTGGCTGCGAACAAGAGTGCGAATAGGAGGAACTTTTTCATCGCGAAGGCTCCGACCTTTCCGCGGCCCGCGCGTCAATCTTTTTGGAATCGCCGGTGACGGCATTGCGTGCGCGCAGGATGGCATCGGCCAATTCGCGCACAGCTCCCCGCCCGCCGCGGGCGGCCGTTACCGCGTTAGCCTGTCGCCTGACTTCGGGACTGGCGTCGGCCGGGCTCACGAACCAGGCCGCAAGCTCAGCCAATTTCAAATCCGGTATGTCGTCGCCCATGGCGATGGTTCGCGCCGGCGCGATTCCCAAGCGCTGCTGCACATCGGCCAAGACCTGATCTTTAGGGCCCGAATTCATGTGTAATTCCACCACGCCGAGTTCGCGTGCGCGCCGTTCCGTCGCTGCGCAACCGCGCCCGGTAATCCAAGTGATCTGCACTCCGGCCTTTCGCAACCAGACCAAGCCCTGCCCATCCTTCACGTCAAAGGCTTGAAGCTCCTGGGTGCCGGCGTAAATCACGCGCCCATCCGTAAGGACTCCGTCAACATCGAGGGCTAGCAATTTGACCTCGGCGATGGCTTGCAACTGGGCAGCTGTCCACTCGCAAAGAGGCGCTGCGCACGGCTTGTCATGGGCTTGATCCATCAGATCGGCCCCCCATAACGGGCCACGGGCGCGCGGCACTCTTCAGGCGATTTGAAGCGAAGTGACATCAAACTCGGACGTCGAGCACGTCTTGGATGTCGAGCAAGCCGACGGGATGGCCGGCGGCATCAACGACGGGGATTTGATCGATACTGAATTCCCTCAGGAAGCGCTCGGCTTCATCCACAAGCTGGTCGGGGCCGATCGATTTCGGATTGTGGCCCATAAAGGCGTCCACGGCCTGACTGGTATTGGGCAAGCTCTCGGAGCACAGCCTGCGCAGGTCACCGTCTGTGAAGATTCCTGCCAATTTTCCGTCGGCTGCGACGATCAGCGCGGCGCCGGGGCGACCGGGGGTCTTGGTCATTACGTCCAAAACTTCACGCAAGGTTGAACCCGCGGGAGCCAAGGGCAGGCGCTCCCCGCGCCGCATGATCTCCTCTACGCGCATCATCTTTCGACCGAGGGCGCCGGCCGGGTGATAGCGGGCGAAATCCTCGGGGCCGAAGCCGCGTTCGGAGTGCACGACCATTGCCAGGGCGTCGCCCAGGGCGAGCATGGCGCTGGTGCTGGCTGTGGGGGCGAGTCCCATGGGGTCGGCTTCATCCAGCTGCCCGATGTCGAGCGTGCAATCGGCGCGCTTGCCCAAAATCGAATCGGTGCGGCCGGTGAGGGCGATCACACTGGCGCCGATGCGGCGAGCGGCGGGCACCAGGGATTTGATCTCGGCCGTCTCGCCGGAATTGGAGAGCACCAGCAGCACGTCCCTCTTGCGGATGCGGCCGAGATCGCCGTGCAGAGCTTCAGAGGGGTGCAGGGTGTGCGAGGGGGTTCCCGTGGACGCGAGCGTGGCCGAAATTTTCGCGCCGACAAGTCCGGCTTTGCCCATACCGGTCACAATCACCGCTCCCTCGCAGGCCAGGATCAGCTCGACGGCTCGATCGAATTCCGGCCCGAGCCGCGCTTCCAGGGCGCCGATTGCATCAGCCTCCGCGCGCAGGACACGCGCGGCCAATTCCCGTCGTCCGCGGGAGTGAACGGTGGGGGGAGGGCTGCCCGGAGCAGGTTGACTCGCAACGTCATTCGGGGCCTTGCCGTCCTGATTGCGGTCTGTTTGGCGACTCTTACTGGAGTCCGTGCTCATAGCATTCCTCGCAACCCCTCGGGGCCCGGTTGGCTGGGCTTTTCGCCATCGTTTGGGGGTCTTCGCATGGGAGGAAGCCAAATACGAATTCTAGGTTGCCGGCCTTGGGAGCTTCAAGCCGGGTGAGGCATTGGCGCAAAAAGAAGGCGGTGCTGTCTGATATAAGTCCCATTGGAGACTTTGATGCGGCACGATCGCCTCCGAGTCGACTTGCATCCGCTCGGGCGCCCACCCTGCGCAAGTTCAGGCCGATCCGCACGCTCCTAATTGCGAATATGGACCAAGCTCACATCATCAAACTCGTCCTGGTGCTATTCATGCTCGTGCTGTCCCTAGGGGTGCACGAAGCCGCTCACGCCTGGGCCGCCCTCAAATGCGGAGACACCACCGCGAGGGATATGGGCCGGATCACCCTCAATCCGATCCCGCACATCGACCCGTTCATGAGCATCCTGTTTCCGGCGATGCTCTATTTGATGAGCGGTGGGCAATTCGTCTTTGGTGGGGCGCGGCCCGTTCCCGTCAATTTTCACCGCTTGCGCAACCCTTGGCGGGACATGAGCTTGGTCGCCTTGGCCGGACCCGTGTCCAATGTGCTGCAGGCCATCTTTTACGCCGTGCTGTGGAGGGTGGCCGTCAAATACGGCAATTACGGGTCCGACACCATTCTGGCCCAGGTGCTCTCCACGACGGTTCACCTCAACCTCGTCCTGGCGGCACTGAACATGATCCCGGTCCCGCCCCTCGACGGCTCGCGTGTCCTGGCCTGGATCCTTCCGCCGCGCTTTCGAGACACATATGTCCAGCTGGAACGCTTCGGCATGCTGCTCGTCCTGCTACTCTTCTTTTTCGGGCCGATGCGATTCTTGATTGGGAGCGCGCTCGGACCGCTCTATAGCATGGTCGATTGGATCTCAACCCTGGGAGGCCTGTGGTAAGCGCTGATTTCACAGTACGTCTGGACCAAGTCTTTCAAGGTCCTTTGGACCTCTTGTTGCACCTTGTTCGCGAGCAAGAGGTCGAAATCCACGAAGTCGAGATCGGCCGTGTGGTCGAGGGGTTCCTGGCGTACCTCGAGGGCTTGGAAGTACTCGATATTGAAGTTGCCGGCGACTTCCTTGTGATGGCAGCGACTTTGATCGCGATCAAGTCCCGTTCCCTCCTGCCGACCGAAGAAGTCGACCTAGAGGACGATCTGGATCCGCGCGACGAGCTGATTCAGCGTTTGATCGAATACAGGCGTTTCAAGTCCGCTGCGGGCAAATTGGAGGAAGCTGCACTTGAGCGTTCCCGCATGCACGGCCGCGGCTGGAGTGGGGAATTGCGCGAGCACGAGGAGGCGCCCACGCTCGAGTTGGGCGAACTTTCGATCTGGGACGTCTTCTCCACCTACTCCAGACTCCTGCGCGAAACCGCCGCCGATCGCCCGCATCGGGTTAAATCCGATCCGCGTCCACTGCGCTTTTTCGTCGAATCAACCGTCCGCTCGATTAAGAGCAGACCCAGCGTGACCCTGTCCGAGTTGGTGGCTGAGGTCGAGGGCGGTGAACACCGCGACAGCGTCGTGGGCTCCTTCTGTGCGTTGCTCGAGCTCGCTCGCATGGGGCTGGTCACCTTCGATCAAGAGCTGCGCAGCGACGACATTGTCATCACCTTGCGCCCCGAACACCGCGATGACGTCGACCGCGTTGTGGCCCAAGCCGGCTTCGACGATGAGGACGACGATGAGGACGAAAGCGAAGGCCCGCAGGCTTCTTCGGAAGACTCAAATGCAGGTTCAAGCGTGCATGTACGCCTGGGATCCGACTGGGCCGATGACGGCATGGACAACGAAGGCGAATCGACCGACGCTTCGGACAAGGCGCCCGGCACCGAACAGCCGGCGGATCCCGAGCTCTAGTTCGTGCGATTACCGGGCCCGGCCGGGGCAAGACGGAGCAAGCCGGCAGGTAGGCATTGGAGCGCAGCCTGAGTCCTTCGAAGCCGGCGGCGGGTCCATCCCGAGGGATCGGCTCTCACCGAATGCCGCTCAGGTCACAAATTCGACCTGGATCCGCAGTGGCGGAGCTTCCAAGCGGAGCGCCTTGGGCTCGGGCCCGTCGCTCAAATTGGAGTTCGCCTGCGGGAACGAGGCGAGATAAACCCTGTTCCTGAACCTCCAGACAGAATCGCGGAGGATTCTCCTTTGCGCGGCCTGGACGCGGAGCCAGGCTCATTCCATATTGCTCGGCCACTTTTTGCCGTTACCGGCGGAGAGAGGCCAGCCCAAGGGGGCGTTTCCCCGGATTCCTCAGCTTGAGGGCGAACCGCGAACCAAGATTCGAACTGAGTCATGAGCCAAGCAGCAGAAGTAACGGACACCCTCTGGGAAGACGTCGTGATCAAGTCGGAAGTCCCCGTGCTGGTGGATTTCTGGGCCGAGTGGTGTGCGCCCTGCCGCAACATGTCGCCCTACGTCGACAAGCTTGCCGAAGAATTCAACGGCCGCCTGAAAGTGGTCAAGATCAACACCCAGGAGAATCCTGAGGTTCCGGCGCGCTACGGCATCACCGCGATTCCCACCTTCTTGGTCATCAAAGACGGCGAAGTTGCCAAGCAAATCGTGGGCAGTCAGCCCTACGACGAGCTCAAGTCCAGCGTCGAGCCCTTCCTGTAAGTCGCGAACGCGTGATTTGCCGGGCGAACTAATTGGATACGGGGGATGACCGACTTGCGCCTGGTATTTGTCGGCTCCCCTCCGCTCGCTACGCCGATCCTGGACAAGCTCGCTGCGAGTTCCTATCGGCCGCAGTTGGTGGTTACGCCGCCGGATCGCGCCAAGGGCCGCAGCAAGACTCCGGCTCCTTCGGAACTCGTGTTGCTCGCCCGAAGCGAAGGCTTGAACGTGGCCCAGCCGGGGCGCGTCTGCAGCGCGGAATTCTTGAGCGAGCTGCGGGAGCTGGCTCCCGACGTGATTCTCGTCGCGGCCTTTGGGGAATACCTGAGCGCCGAGTTCTTGGCACTGCCGCGCATGGAGTGCCTGAACGTGCACCCATCGCTTCTTCCCCGGCATCGGGGGGCATCGCCGATTCAGGCGGCGATTCGCTGTGGCGATGAGGTCAGCGGCGTGAGCATTCAGCGGGTCGTCAAAGAGATGGACGCGGGTGATGTCCTGCTGTCGCGCGAAACGGCGCTGCGCGGGGACGAAACGAGTGCTGAGCTTTTGCCTCGCATGGCCGAAATAGGTGCTGAGTTGGCGCTGGATGCGCTTGAGCTGCTGGCGACGGGAAAAGCCGTCTTCGAGCCTCAGGATCCGAGCCGGGTGACCCTGTGCAAGAAACTGCAGAAGGTCGACGGCATGCTCGATTGGTCCGAGTCTGCGATTCAAATCGACCGCATCGTGCGCGCAATGAATCCCTGGCCGATGGCGCGCACACAGTTGCCGGGCAATCGCGGCGAGCTCCTCATTCAGCGCGGCGCTGTCCACCCCGATTCGGGCGCGACAGAGGTCAATCCCGGTCAAATACTGGAGGCTTCGAAACGCCTCTGTGTCGCCACGGGCAAAGGTGTGTATGAAATTCTCGAACTCAAACCGGCGGGAAAGCGCGCTATGGATGCGATCAGTTACTTGCGCGGATCTCGTTTGAACGAGGGCGACTGCTTCGGTGCTTTGAACGACGATTCGAATCAAAGGGAAGGGGCTTAACCGATGCCCCGCATTGCAGCTTGGCAGATATTGAGGTCGGGCAGCCCGACGCCCCTGCGCGATGTCGATCGCGCGGCAGAGGCGGCGCGCCTTGACGATCGGGATCGAGCCCTTTTGCGACGCTTGGTGGGGATCGAATTGCGCCGGCAGGGAACACTGCGGGCACTGGTGCGGCACTTGGCCCGTCGCAAACTCAAACCCGAGATCGTTACCCACGTTCATCTCGGTCTGGCGCAGCTTTTCTTTCTGGACCGCATACCCGATCACGCCGCAGTTTCCGAAACGGTTGAGGCGACAGCGCGCTCGATTGGCAGCTCGAAAGTCAAAGTGGTCAACGGCATCCTGCGCAACGCCATTCGCCTGCGGCGTTTCGGCTTGAGCGGCGACCCCATGTGCGACATTCCCGGCCGCGAAGTGCATTTGGCCGAGCCAGTTTTTCGCGACCGTACGACACACCCCTTCCTGTGGGCTGAGGACGCGCTTTCGATACCGGCCAATCTTTTCAAGAAATGGACCAAGCGCTTTGGTGAAGAGCGCGCCGTGGAATTGGCGACTTATTTCCTGGAAGAGCCGGACCTGTCCCTGCGCGTTCGCGACCGCAACCGCGATGCCGCGGCCGCAGAGCTTGCGGCGTTGGAGGTTGAAACCCGCGCGGGCGAACACGATTCCATTTTGTTGTGCCCTTCGTCGGCGGTTGGCGCGGCAGCTGGAACGGAGGCCTTTGCCCAGGGTCGCTGGACGATTCAGGGTGAATCCGCATTGCGCTCGGCGGAGTTGATGCAGGCCCAAGAGGGCGAGCGATTGCTCGACCTGTGTGCTGCTCCCGGCGGCAAAACCGCCGTCTTGGCGGAATCGGGCGCAAAAATCGTGGCCAGCGACATTGGTGCTTCAAAGTTGCGCAAGCTGCGCACCAACTGTCAGCGTCTTGGAATCACCGAGAATGTGACTTGCGTGCGTACAAATGCGGCCAACGCCTTTGTGGCGGATGCCTTTGACGGTGTTTTCATCGACGCACCTTGCAGCAACAGCGGCGTGCTGGGTGCGCGGCCCTCAGCGCGTTGGCGCATCGGTCCCGCAAGCATGGCGGAGCTCGGAAAGTTGCAAGCTCAGCTCTTGCTCGACGGCTCGCGTTGCGTGCGTCCGGGCGGGCGCTTGGTGTGGTCGACGTGCAGTTTGGAGCCCGAAGAGAATTCGATTCGCGTGCGCAACTTCTTGAATGATCACCCGAATTGGGAGCTTGAAGAGGAAATAAAATCGATCCCCGGCAGCGAAGGCCCGATAGATGGCGCCTGGGCTATTCGGTTGCGTCGAAAGGCGTGATCGCCGCGGCAAGCGGCACAAATCCCGGCCTCCATTCGGGCTTTGGGCGCACGAGGCACCGAAAATTGGAAGGCTAGGCTCGTTGGCCTTGCGCATTGGCTGCGTTGACGCGATCTTCAACCTGGTTCGCAATGACGGCAAGCACACACAGACAACGGCGCCCGGCGTTCGTATTTCCTCTCATCGCGATTGGGATCGTGGGGATTTCCGTGCTCACCGTCTTGGCTGAAAGCCGCGCTCGCGATGCGCGCCTGGCCCAGACGGAATCCAAATCACCAAAAGTGGAGCAGGCTCCGGACAAGAGTGTTGCTGTGGATCCCTTCGCGATTGTGCTTGGTGATGCTCCCGATAGGGAGTCGCCCGAAAAGGAAGCCGCCCCCAAGCAACCGGCTGAGGAATTCTTTCCAATTCCAGAGGGAGCGGAGGCTGCGCCGGAACTCGCATTGGTTGAGACCCAGCCACCTTGGTTAAAGGCCGAGCAAGACGGGCAGTTGGCAGGCTCTCTGATGGTGCTTGCCAGCGAATCCGCTGAACAAGGTGATGCCGAAGCCGCGCGTTCCACTCGCATGCGCGCTATGCATTTGTATAGGACCTCGCTTGCTCACACGTCGGACGCTTTTCGCTTTCTCGCTCGCAAGCACGGATCCAAATCCAAGCTTGTGCTCGCACTCAAAGCGAAGCGGCGCACTTGGGAGCGACAAGTGCAGTTCATCGAGGGGTTGCTGTCCGAAAGCCCGGCTTCGAAGGACTCTTAAGCGAAACGCAGTGAAGAGTCTCCTGGGGAAGCGCAAGAACAACCGGATCACTAAGAAGCGCCCTGTTGCGCCAATGGATGTACGGAGACGTTTTTTTGATTCGATCCGAGTAACAAGCTTCATGCGAGCATCCGTAGCGAGGAAATAACGAATAGCATGTTTCGATTGGCTTACAACACAAACGGTTTGGCCCATCATCGACCCGCGGATGCCATCCGACTCCTGTCCGAACTGGGATACGAAGGTGTTTCGATCACTCCGGATGTCGGTGGGTTGGATCCCTATGATTTGCGCACCGAGGTCGTGGATGATGTGCGGCACTGGGCGCAGGAGTTGGGCATGGAGCTCAGCATCGAAACCGGTGCGCGATACTTATTGGACGCACGTCACAAGCACTTCCCAACATTGCTAGAGACCGATGCGTCCGATCGAGCTCGGCGGGTTGACTTTTTGCAGCGCTGCATCGACTTAGCGGAAAATCTCGGGGCATCGGTGCTTTCGCTTTGGGCGGGGCGCGCACCCGACGGCGCTGTTGCCGATGGGCATGACCTCGACCCCAAGAATCGAGACAACATCGAGCGGCATTGGGATTGCCTAGTGAGCGGATTGAAAGAAGTTGTGGCGCACGGAAGAGACGCGGGCGTTTCGATTGCCTTTGAACCCGAGCCTGGGATGTTCCTGGAGCGGCCGGCCGGCTATGGAGAGCTCGTCGATCGCATGGGCGATGAAGGGCAATATCTCGGACTTTGTTTAGATGTTGGGCATCTTTATTGCACGGGAGATCTGCCCCCTGAAGACGTCATTCGGCAGTTCGGCAATAGATTGCTCCAGGTGCACTTGGACGACATAAAAAACGGCCGTCACGAGCACCGAATGTTCGGTGAGGGTGATTTAGATTTAAAAGCGACCTTCAATGCTTTGTTCGAAGTTGGTTACGACGGGATGACAGCGGTGGAATTGTCGCGGGATAGTCACAGGGGTCCGGAAGCGGCTGCATTGGCCCTTGGGCATCTCCAGGCCGCTTTGCGCTCCTTGGGCAGAGCCGAAGGTAAGATCTAAAAAACTCACCAATTACTTCCCTTGAATCCCATAGGGATTCAGGTTCAGAATGCAGCCTTGCTTTCGCGAACGACATGGGCGTAAGTCCATGGCTCTGCCCGCTCAAACCCAAAGAAAGCCACTACGACATGATTGGGAGCACGCACGCGGTGAAAGAATGTCCGACCCGAGGCGACGGAATTGAGCTTTTGATTTCGCAAAAGGTCACGACCTCAATCTGTCAGGGGCGGCAGCGAAGCCACTACCACAAGTGCTACACGTGCGTGCACTACAACGATAGCGAGAGCAAACCCCACCCGGCTGTGTCGCCTTTGCCGTCGCTTGAGGCGGCAAGAAGGCAAGCTTCCCAAGCGCAGGCTTCCGCCGCCGTTCGCTCCGCTGCAGTCTGAGTAACTGCTTCCCGGGTTGCTGCTTCCGGGGTAACTGCTTTCCGGTTACCTGGGCAACGTCCAGCTCAGTCCATGTGCCCGGCGATTTGTCGGCAAAGCGCTACTAGGCGTTTGAGTCAGCAGCGGGCTGCTGATACTGGTGCAATGCTTTGAGCGTCGCGACGAAGATTTGATTCGTCAACGTTGCATATATCGTCCGGGCAACCAATTCGATTGGACAACCGTGTGCAGGCAAGGCATTCGCGCTCACCCTTGGAGCGGGTCTCACAGTCGTTTGCCCGCGTTTTTTGCCTGCGCTTGTCCGGTTAGCTGTCCGGTCGCTAGCGGATACCCGCCGCGTGCAACACCTCTTCGTCGGTGAGCAAGCGGGGAGTTTGCTTGGCCATGTCGAGCACTTTTTGCACCTGATCGTCAGAGGGTTCTGTGACCCCGTGTCTTTCCAGTACCCAAGTGACGTTTGAGCGTCCGCTCATGGGGCCGACCTTGATCGATTGCTCCAGGCCGAAAAGGTCCGCCGGAACGCCGGAGTAAACACGATTGGCGAGCCAGGTGTCCTGCTTGCGGAAGGCCTTGATTACGGCTGCAGCATGGACTCCAGTGCCGGTTTCAAAGGCGTCGCTTCCGAAGACGGGATAGCTGTGCGGAACAATCACACCGGTGGCTTCCGCGGCCGCATGGCAGTATTCGGAGAGCTTGGACAAGTCGTTGTCTATCCAACCACTCAGGCGCAGGTTGACGAGCAGCAGATCCATCTCCGTGTTGCCGGCGCGCTCGCCGATTCCGAGCGCAGTTCCGTGGATTCGAGTGGCTCCCGCTTCGATTGCGGCGATGGCGTTGATCAAGCCCAAGCCCCGATCGCGATGTCCGTGCCAATCAATGCCGACGTCGGCACCAAGCTCCTTAACGAGCTCGGCGACGAAACGGATCAAACTGCGCACGCCGCTGGGGGTCGCATGACCGCAGGTGTCGCAAACGCAAATGCGCTTGGCGCCGGCTTCGATTGCGGCGGTATAAAGCGCGCGCACATTTTCCGGACTGGCGCGCGATGTGTCTTCGGTCACGAACATGCACGGCAAGTCGTTGTTCACGCAGAATTCCACGGCATCGCGCGAAAGTTGAACCATACGATCGAATTCCCAGCCTTCGGCGAATTGCCGAATGGGAGAGGATCCGATGAAGGCACAGACCTCTACGGATTGACCCGTTTTCTGAACTAAGTCGACGACAGGTTCGATGTCGCTGATGACGGTCCTGCAGGCGACGTTGGGAGTGATTTTGAGCTGCGCCATCTCGCGCACGAGAGTCGAGATGTGATCTCGAGCTCGGTCTCCGGCGCCCGGCAGGCCGATGTCGGCAGTATGAATGCCGAGCTCGTCCATCAGGTGGATCAGTCGGATCTTCTGATCCAGATCCGGATCCTTGACAGAGGGGCACTGCAGGCCGTCTCGCAGGGTTTCGTCGTCGAACTGGATTTCCGCCGTGGGCCTGAAATCCGTGTCGTTCCAATCAAAAATCAGCTCTTCTCGATCGTGATTGCTCATGAATGCACCGGTTTGGTCGAACTTTTGGCATCGACCTTAGGGCTGGCAATTGTATCCGGCGACGGGGGCCAGGCCGTGCGGCTATCCTGAGTCCATGACCGGAGAATATGTGCTCAAATTCGGCGGCAGCGCTTTGCGCGACGCAGAGGCTGTTGGGAGAGCCTGTGAGCTGATTCGATCCCATGGCGGGTCGCGCCCGGTGGTCGTCGTTAGTGCTCATTTTGGAGTTACCTCGCTTTTGAGCCAACTGGCCGGGTGCGCCATTGCCGGCGCACAGCCGGATACGTCAGCGTTGCGGCTGCGCCACCGCAGCCTGCTTTCGGGCCTGGGGCTGTCGAGCGAAAGCCTCGATCGCTACATGGTTGAGCTGATCAGCGTTCTGGAGGAGCTGCGCCGCTTGGGGCGCCCCGAACAAACCCTAATCGACAGCGTGCTTTCATTCGGCGAGCGCGTCAGCGCGCGCATCGTCGCCGGGGCCCTGCGCTCCTGTGGCTCGCTTGCCACCCCCGTCGATGCTTTCGATCTGGGCATCTCAACAACCCGGCCCGGCGCGGCACCGGAAGCCTTCGGCTTGGGCGCTCTGGCCGCGGTGCGCCAGGCCGTGGCCGAAGTGCCCGGAATCCCCGTGGTCACGGGATTTCTTGCTCTGGATCCGCAGGGGCGGTTGACGACTTTGGGGAGCAACGGTTCGGACCTGACCGCCTTGCTGCTGGCCGAGGCGGTGCAAGCGGAGGAGGTCCAACTTTGGAAAACCGTGCCGGGAGTGCTGACTGCGGACCCGGTCAAGGTGCCCCAGGCGACGACGGTTCCCGTTGTCGGCTACAACGAAGCGCTGGAGCTGGCTTTGCATGGCGCGGAAGTGCTGCATCCCGAAGCAGCTTTGCGCGCGGGCCGAATCGGCGTGCCCGTACGCATTTGCAATGCGTTGGATCCGTTGGGCCCGCATACCGATTTGGCGGAATCAACACCCCAGGCCGGACCGCTTGGAATCGTGCACCGAAGTGGACTTTTGCGCGCGACTCTGCCTGTGGCGGGTTCGGAAGAGCTGGCACGGATTGCCAGTCGCCTGACCCAAAGCGGCGCCCGCTGGCCGTGGCTTGAATGGCGCGCGGCTCGCGTGCGAGTTGTCGTACCGGACGGCGAAGCTCAACTCGCAGCTTTGGACGAGCTTGGCGCCGACAGCATCGAGCGCGGGCTGGGCGCATTGGCGCTCATCGGGCGCGAATTGGGATCCGATGCTTCGATCCTGGCGCGCGTCCTGCGCGAACTGGACAGCTTGGGGGTCGAAGTGCATCAAGCGTCTTTTGGGGCGTTGCCCTCGAGTCAGGCTTTCTTGCTGTCCGCCAAGGATTTGGAACGAGCACTCGGGGCGTTGCACCACAGTTTTTTTGAGTTGGCCGGCGCCTACTAGGCCGGCAGCTTCCTCCGCAAACGGCTCGATTGAGCTTCAAATCGCAGCGGACGGCAACTCATTGGTGGGGTTCTAGCGGGCTTGCCGGTTATCCTGCCCGGCATCTCAAGGGCGAACGGACCGAGTTTCACTCTGCCGCGGCGCCTTGGGTTTGCCCACAAGCCATGGTCGACACCAACGAATCAACCCCCCAACTGCAGGACTTGCGCGGGATTCTGGAGGGCGATGGCGCCCAGTTGGCGGAGTTTTTGCAGGGCGTTCTGACCGCGGACATAGCCGACTGGCTTCAGGACCTGGAAACGGATGACGCTTGGCGAGTCTTCTCCGTTTTGGAGGTTGAGGAGCGGGCCGAACTCCTTCAGCGAGCGGAAGATCATGTTCGCGAGAGCTTGGTTGCACGCATGTCCGAAGACGAGCTGGTAGTCCTGATCACAGGACTTCCGGCTGACGAGGTTGCCGACCTCTTGGCACTCACGGACGAAGCCACCAAGGAAAAGGTGCTCGGCAAGGTGGACTTTCAGCGGGCGCGCGGGCTGCGGGAGCTGATTGAGTATCCGGCGGATTCCGCCGGCGGCCTGATGACCACGGAGTTCATCAGCGTTCCTGTGGAAGTGCGCGTTGGCGATGCGATCAAGGAGATCAAGGCCGACGACGCGCCGGGTGAAGACGGCTCGGGTGTTTTCGTTGTGGACCCGGTCGGCCGCCCTGTCGGCTACGTATCCGACCGCGAACTCCTAACGCACTCGATCCACGAAACCCTGGCCGAGGTGATGGAGACGGAAATCAAGTCCGTCACGCCCATCCAGGACCAGGAAGAAGTCGCGCAGATATTCAGCAAGTACAACTTCGCCGAAATGCCCGTTGTCGATTCATCGGGCGTGTTGATCGGTGTTGGTACCGCCGATGATGCCCACGACGTGTTGGAGGAAGAAGCGGAGGAGGACATCCTGCGCTTGGTTGGTACATCACCCAACGAACACACGCGTTTGCCCATTCTCACCCGGGTGAGGCACCGCTTGCCGCTTCAGGGATTGACGGTATTGGGCGGTTTGATCACGGCCTGGTTGCTCGATACCTTTTTGATCCAAAGTGACGGCATCGAACCCGTCAGTGAAACGACACAGTTGTTGACCTTCATTCCGATCATTATCGGTTTGGCCGGCAACGTCGGCATTCAGTCTTCCACTGTTTTGGTGCGCGCCTTCGCAACCGGTGAAGTCAGTCCGGAACGGGAAATTGCGGTCTTGCGTTCCGAAGTGCTTGTGGGGTCCTTGATCGGATTGGTCTGCGGTATGGCGGCAGCCCTCGTCGCATGGCCGATGAAGGGCAGCTTAGATTTTGGGATTGCCGTTGGAATCGCCATTAGCGTGGCCGTCAGTTGGGCGGCGTTCTTGGGCTGCGCGGTACCGATCATGTGTCGGCGCACCAAAATTGATCCCGCAATCGTGGCCGGTCCCTTTCTGATCACCATGAGCGACATTTCGGGATCGGCAATCTTTGTTGGGGTGGCCCACCTTTTACTGACGATCTAATTTTCCATGTCTGAAGCTGCGCTGGCTGGCGAAAAGAGCACTGCGGCTCCGGAGCGATCGCTCGCAAAGCGCCTGGCGATTGCCGTGATTGCGATCGTTGCGGCCACTTTGATTATTAAGGGCTTTGTAGCGGACGTTTATCTCGTCGAAAGCGGCTCCATGGAGCCGACTATTTTCGGTGGTAAGGAGCGCGGCGAGCGCGTCGTCGTTCGTTACCAAACAGGCCCCGCGCTGGAGCGTTATGACTTGGTTGTCATTAAGCGCAACGGCGTGCCTGTTCCAGCAGTCAAGCGTGTGGTCGGTTTGCCGGGCGAGTCCATTCAAATTCGATCCGGGGACATCTACGTGAATGGAAGGCTCTTGGCTTTGGAGCATTCCGCTGCGCCGTGGATCGATCTTTTTGATTCCACACGCCAAGGTCTCATGCAGGCGTTTCAATTCGAAAGCGGCTCGGACGCTTGGGATCAAGCGGGGAACGAGTGGCAAATCGGTTCGCAATCGAAGGCTTCCCCGGTTGTGGAAGAAGGCGAAAGCTGGCGCTTGCTGTATCGACGCGGTTTGGACGACGGGTACATCACTCCGGACGGAAGCGAGGTCGTCGGGTCCTTGCCTGTCGGGGACGGACGTATCGACGTGGACTTAGTGCTGCAAAGCACTGTCGGCGAGTTGATGCTCGAGCTTGGCGAAGCAGCCGATGTCTTTCAGGCCCGATTGCGCTTTCTCGGCGAGGAGTGCAAAGCCTCACTTTGGCGTGCAAGCCGCTTGAAGGACGCAGGCCCGTCGATCGAAATTCTTGAATTGGGCAGCGCGCAAATTCCAGTCGGGGAGAAGCTGCAAATTTCTTTTTCGAATCGCGACAACCTGCTGCTTTTCAAGGTTTCCGCCGCCGATGAGATGCTTTTGAATCTAATTGCGCGTTACGACGCAAACCAAGTGCCTCCCGGCAAGACACTCGTGGCCGGTGCCTCGATCGGTCCCCAGGTGCAGCTGTCGGGAACCAATCTGAACGCCAGGCTTCAGCGCCTGCGTGTGCGCAGGGACCTGCATTATGTGGGAGTTGGAGAGCACGGCGTAGTTCGCCCTCTGTCGCTTGGACCCGATCAATTGTTCGTTTTGGGCGACAATTCGATCCATTCCGCCGACGGTCGCGTTTGGGGAGCGACACCCACGAGCGAAGTCATGGGGTTGCCGGTGGCTGTTGTTTGGCCGCTTGAGCAAGCGCGGTGGTTGAGCGGAAACGAGCCGGAATAACTCGCATGGAGCCCGTGGGGCGGTTGCCTCCCGCTTGGGCTCGAAAGCGAGTCAGTCGGAAAGAATGCCGGCCTCCGTCAGGGCGCGCAGTGCCTTTTCCGCTGCCAGGCGATTGCCCTTGGCGTTGAAGTGCGAATCCGCAACGGAGTTGTGAATGCCGCTCCACCACTCTTCATTGCTGAATTCGAGCCAAATGTACGGCACGTTGTTTTCCTCGGACCAATTCACAAGCTCGGGAATCTTCGGCTGAGTGTGGTCAAAGATCACGAGTTTGGGGCTGTCCTCGAGCATCCTGTCGAGCGCCGTTTCACAGCGCGGCCAGTTTTGAGGGTAATAAGCCGTTTGCTCCAGGGTGTACTCACGATCCTTGAAACGATGAATGCCCTCGGCCACTTTGCGCTGACTGGTGATGCCTGAAATGCCGTAAAAGTGATCGAAGAAGTCAGCTTTGAGCCGGTTTGCCAACTTGCGTGCCGCCGATCGCTTGGGAGGTTTGGGGCGCTTTTTGGGATCGAGCAAGCTGGCGGAATAAGTTGGCTTGAAGTCATTGATGTAGAAATTCAAGACCACCAGGTCCGGCTTCACCTCATCGACGAGGGAGTGCAAGAGCGCGGCACTTTGAACCGTGTCGTATTGCATGTTGCCGGCGTTCAAGCATTCCAAAGGCTTGCCCTCCGCATGTCGACCGGAGTTTTCAATTCGCCTTACCCAACTGTCTTCATCGTTCACACCCCAGGCCAGGGTGATCGAGTCGCCCATGAACAAAATGCGGTACTTGTCCCAAGCTTTGCTGCAGCGGGCCTCTTCCCGGATGGGGACGACCTCGTTGGGACTGCCCGCGCGCAAGCCCAGGTTGTTGGTCAAGAAGCGGAAGGTGTGAAACTCCATGTCCAACATGGGCTTGTGCTTCGCTAGGCAACCGTCCGGCGGCAAGATTCCGTTCTCCAGCACCAAATCGCGAGCGCCGAACATGTAGGTGCGCAGGTCGCGGTAGTAGCTCACTCCTAACGGATCGAATGCGCGAATCCAGGCCTCCACTGCGAAAACGGAGGCCATCAGCGAGAGCAAGACCAAGCCCAGGCGGACGAAGACTTTTTTCGTACGGGTCATTGGGGGTGGCAACTCGCGGGCATGTTGGGGGGCAGGGGCAGCGACTCCCGGCTGGGCGATCGCGAGCCTGACCCAAGACTGCCACAGGAACTCGCCGAGGGGCAATTTTAGACTGCTGTTCTGCAATCATCACTGAAGTTGTCCCTGCCCGAATTGAGTGGTGGCGGCGCGCGCAGCGTGATCCCAATCGAGCAAGCCCGGGCCCGAAACCCGATCGCTTCCACCGACGAGGCGGTTCCGGCCCCCAAGTGCGAATTTGGAGCGCAAAAGCCCCTTGGGATCTCGAATTGGGCCGTTGCCCTCGAGCGCCGCACTTGCCGGCGAGGCTCGAACCATTGCGGAGTCGGCTCCCTTCCAGGCGGGCTTCAGTAAGGTAGGGACGGTGACCGAACCGTGCAGGACTTGGCCTGGGCTCACGCTGGGGTCAGCCCCCAAAGAAACTTGTCTTTCGGCAGAACCGGGCTTTGGAGCGGGGGTTCAGATCGCCGTATATTCCATGCAAAACGCTCAGGAGGATCAGGGGACGCGTCTGATGCTGGCTTATCAGGCGGGCGAGGAGACTGCATTCGACGAGCTGGTCGAAATGTATTCGGGACGTGTTTACTCCCTCTGCACCCGCTTTTTGGGTTCTGTGACGGGTCGCGAAGACCTGGTGCAGGAGGTGTTTCTGAGGGTCATCCGGGCGCGGGAGCGCTACGAGCCATCAGCTCGCTTTTCCACTTGGCTCTACCGGATCGCGTTCAACCTGTGCGCCAATCGACGCGAGCGCAACCGGGACATGGCTTCCCTCGAGGCCTTGGCGGACTCCGGTGAAGGGGGCGATGGGGGCGAGTTGGTCGCGGCTCCACTGGATCAACCCTGGTCGGGAATGGATCGAGCGGATGTTTCCATGGCCGTGCGCGAGGCGATTCTTGCGCTGCCCGAAAAGCAACGCCAGGCCCTGATTCTGGCCAAATACGAAGATCAATCCCTGACGGAGATCGCTTCCGTTATGGAAATTAGCGCCAAGGCTGCGAAGTCGTTGGTGCACCGAGCGCGCGAAGGCCTGCGTGAGCGACTGAAGCCCTTCCTGCAACAGGAGGGTCAGCTATGAGTAAGTTTGAAATGGACCAGGACATGAACGCCAACTGCGAGACATTCCGCGCCGAGCTTTCGGCGGCGCTGGAAGGCCGTCCGCAACCTGAGGAGTTGGGTCCCCTCGGTTGGAACGAGCACTTGCTCGGATGTGGCGCTTGTCGCGAATTGCTCGAGGCAGAGGAAGCGTTGGAAGTGCTTCTGGCAAGTTTGCCCGAGCCTCACCTTCCCCCGGAATTGGTGCGCCGCCTGTTGGCGCGCTTGGCCCTCGAGCGCACGGAAGCGGGCTTGGATCGATTGCTCGAAGAAGCACCCGAGCCGCACGCCCCGCTCCATTTGGCCCGGCGAATTTTGGAGGGACTGGACAGCGATCGACAGTTGATTGCGGGCAGTGCCTCAGAAAAGCGTGAAGTTGACCGGACTCCTATCGACAGGGCTGCTGCTAGCGGGGACGCAAATGACCAAGGTGTTGTCCTTGGTGCTTCCGCGACACATGGCGCGCCGGCCGAGGCGCGCGACGGTTTGGACGAGCTGCTCGAAAGCCTTCCGGCTCCGCGCATTCCCAATGGGCTTGCGCCGCGCGTGTTGCACGCTTTGGAATCAGCAAGATCTGCTCAATTGAGCAAATCAAACGCGGCGGGTGCATCCTTGGGTCGTGTCGTCAACGGCGGCTTTCCCGCCGGCAATGACGGTTCCCTGTTCGTGAGCCGTCGCATTTTCGCGGCGGCTGCGCTTGTCTTGATTGCCCTTGGATTCGCTTTATGGAGTGACATTCTGGGTCCCCGTGGCGGCGATGAGGCCGAAACCGACAAAACTTTGGTGGCGACAAAGGCCGGCGCGGAAAACGATTCCGTGGACGCGCAAGTCGCGACTTTGGACGGTGCAACTGCTGGGATGGGAGATGCCCGCGAGCTTAGCTCCGAGGATCCCGATCAAGAGTTCTTTGAAGACTTCGAGGTGCTCGAGAACTGGGAATTGCTTGTGAGTGAAGACCTAGACCTCTTGCTGGCTTCGGTTGACGGCTTCGATCAGCTGGTACTTGAGTTCGGCTACAGCGGCGAAGATGAAGCTGCCGGGACCGAAGACGGGGGTGGGGGATGATCACTTTTCCGTCGCTACGCACGCTCCCTTGCTTGGGTTCAGCGCTGCTGACTTACGGTCTCGTTCTCGCTTCGGCTTCACCGGCCTTGGCTGGAGTTGAGGGCGAGGCCCTTCCTCAATTGGAAACGTCGCAGGAGACGAAAGCCGCCGAACCGGGTTCCGAGGACCCCAACCATCCGCGCAATGTCGCCGAGCGTGCACGCGAGCGATGGAACCAATTGGGCAATGAAGAGCGCGAACTGATGCGCGAGCGTTTCCGTCAATTGCGCAACATGAGTCCCGAAATCCAAAGGGAACTGCGCGAGCGATCGGAGCGCATGCAAACGCGTAGCAAGGCGCTGCGCGAATCACTGAGTGATGAACAGCGCAAGCAGATTGAAGCGTTGGACCCCAGGGTGGCCGATGAGATTTTGGAGCAGTACTTCCGCAGCGTTGCTCGCGAGCGCGGGAGATTTCTGCGCCACCACTTGCCCGATGAATTCATTGGTGAATTGATCGCGGCCCCTCCGGAAGTTCGGCCGGCTCTTCTGCATCAATTTCACGAGCAGCGTCGCCTGGAATTTGAGTCGGAGAAGCTGAACGAGTTGCAGGAGACGCTTGGGCTTGAAGCCCACGAGATCGAAGCCTTGCGGCAATTGCCCGCTCCCGAGCGCGAGCTGGCCATGGGGGAGTTGCGCCGAGACTTGATTCGCACAACAGTCGCGCAGCGTGGATTGCCCGTGGACTTGAGTGAGGACGAGTGGTTGGAGCTGGACGCTCTGCCAACGGAAGAGTTCATGCGCACCTGGTACAACCGGCATCAGGGTCGCCGCAAAAGCTTTTGGGGATGCTTTCGCGGTTCCTCAGACCGGGAACCTGAGGCGCCTTGTCCCGCAGGATGTGAACAAGCGGCGACTGGCGTGGAGCACCGCCACCCTCCACTGAGGCGCCCTCCGCAGGATCGCGAAGGAAGACCTCGAAGCGCGCACTCTCCGGATGGAAATCAGCCTGAGGGGCTCCGAGGCCCCGAGTTGATGGGACGCAATCCCGAGTCGGGACCGGGCTCTGGATGGCTCGGAAGCGAGGCATGGTCCGATCGCAAACCGCGAGAGCCGCGCGCCGAACATGGAAGACACCCGGGCCCGCCCAAGCATGACCGGGGTCCCCATGGAATGGGCGGTCCGCCGCATGTGCCCGGTGGAAGAGGCAAGGTCGCCTCCGTGGGGCTACTGATGGAAGCTCACTTCGAGCACCTGCATCGACCGGGCGTTGTGGATCAGCTAGCGGAGCTGTCGCAGCCGCGCTTGGAGGACTTAATCGAGTTCGCAGATCTGGACCCCCGAAGTCGCGAAGAAAAGGCCGCAGGGAAGATGCAGACGCGCCTGATTGACTATTTGGACCAATCGGATTTGGGCGACAAAGCTGTTTTGGAGAGCTTGCGTTCCATACCTGCGCACGAATTTGTCGAGGGCGTGCGCCTGCTTTGCGAGCGCATCTCAGAAAATTTGCCCCAAAGCAAGGGGCGCGGGCCCAGGGGGCACCGGCCCAATCCCAATCGCTTGCGGGAGCGCTTGCGCGGTTTCACTGAAGAACTACGCGCCCGCTGATCAGCTGCATTCGGGCGATGTTTCGCTACCCGTGGCCCCGGGTGCCTGTGGTGGAGATCGGTACTCGCGCTGGGAGCTAGTCAGTGCCCGGCTAGACTGGCCGCATGCCCACAGCCGGATCCAAACCCTCGGTGCCCATGCTGGCCCCAAACGCGATTCTGCAGACTGAATCGCAACCGCTGTTGATTGATCTGCGCAGTCCGGCCGAATTTGCACAGGATCATTTGCCGGGGGCGGTCTCTATTCCGCTGTTCGGTGACGTTGAACGCTCGGTGATTGGAACGCTCTACAAGCGCGAGTCGCCACAGGTCGCCTTCGACAAAGGTCGCGATTTAGCCGGTGCTCGAATTCGAGCTTTGCTAAGTGAGATCGGGCGCACGACCAATTGGAATGTGGAAGGGGACGATTTCGAAGCCGATTTGCTGCGCTGGACGGCGAACGGCATGGAGGCCTTGGAAGGTGAATTGCAAAGTCACCAGCTGGATTCTCCGCCGCACAAAGGCGTCGTTTTTTACTGTTGGCGCGGCGGCTTACGGTCGCGCAGCGTCGTGGCCTTCGTGCGCAGTTTGGGATTTGAATCAGCATGTTGCATGGAGGGCGGCTACAAGGCCTATCGCCGCTTTGTGAACGCTGAGTTGGCTCAACTTGACTTCCCTCCCGCATTCGTTTTGCGCGGCCTTACCGGAGTGGGGAAAACGCTTGTGTTGCGCGAGCTGGAGCAACTGCGACCCGAGTGGATTGTCGATCTCGAAGGCTTGGCCGGCCACCGCAGTTCGATCTTGGGGATGGTGGGCTTGGAACCCTGCAGCCAAAAAGCATTTGATTCGCGCCTGGCAGACTTGCTGCGCAATCGCGATTACACGCATGCGCAAGCCGCAGTCGTTTATGAAGGCGAAAGCCGCAAGGTCGGAAATGTGACCGTTCCTCCGGCGCTTTGGGACTCTCTTTGCTCCGGCCAAAACTTTCGCATCACCGCTTCGATTGAACGCCGAGTGGATGTCCTGCTCGAAGATTACTTGGAGCGGGAGAGCAGCCGCAAAGAGCTTGAGCAGCAGCTGCCCTTCATCGAACGTCGATTGGGTGCCGTCAAATGGAAAGGTGAGCTTGTCGGTCTATTGAACGACGGCAGGGAACGGGAATTGGTGAAGCTCTTGCTGGAGCACTATTACGACCCCCTCTACAGGCACTCAGAAAAGGGCCAGTCTTACCGCTGGACGATAGATGCCAGCCAGCCGGCGCGCGCGGCAAAGGAGATTGAGAGTTGCATCTTGTCCAATGTGGAGCGGTAGCCCCTAATGTCTTGAATGCAGAACTCAAGCAATCAGATTGGAGCGATTGGGGAACGGACCTTTGAAGCAGAACTGCGTTCATGATCGCAATCTTGATTGTTTGTTGGAATCACTTTGAAACGACTACGGCTCGCTGTGTACGCAGCTTGCGCTCGTTTACAGATTTGCCCTATCGCGCAATTTGTGTGGACAATGGAAGTGAAGATGAGACGGCGGATTATCTGAGTTCGTTGAGCCAGCGCGATGAACGTTTTTCCGTTATCGCCAATACGACGAATGTCGGCTGGGCAGAGGGGACGCTGCAAGCTATGGAGCAACTGCGCGACGAGGATCATTGGATCTGCCTATTGAATTCCGACACGATTGTGACCCCGGGCTGGTTGTCGAAACTAAAGTCACATCTCGAAGGAAATCCGGATCTAAACGCAATCCTTCCCAATGAGCACCCGGTGCATGGCGGAGTGGCTTCCGGTGCGTCCAATCACCGGGAAACTCCCATTGTGGCAGAATCCTTACCGGCGCAACCGCTTCCCAGTACCAGGGAAGTTTTGGAGTTGGCCGCGCAAGTCGAAAGTGATTTCCGCGGCATGTTGAGGCTGGCAAAGCCAAGTGGATTTTGCTTGTTAGCGCGGCGCCAATCACAAGCCGTTTTGAGCGAATACCTGCGGGACTTTGAGTCCTTTCACCAACGGGAGCGCAGCTGGGACGAATTTTGGAGTCAGGTCCAAGGGCGTGCGGCGATTGCTCTCGACACCTATGTATTTCACAGTCGTGCTGGTTCAGGTGGGTACTACAACGATCACCGCGAGCGCTGAAGGTAATGTTGCGGCTCGACTTGCAACTTGTCGAGTAAGCCATTCAAGCGCTTGCGCGCCTGCTCCCAAGTCAAGGCGCCGATTTGAAAGTTCGAGTAACGCTGAACGCTCACAATGATTAGGCCCTCCCAAATCATTTGGAAGAAGGTTCCCAGCCAACGGGCCTCCGCCTCTCGCTTTGAATCCCAACCATAGGCACCCAGAAAGGCCCCCGCATGGAATTGTTCGATCCAACGGAAATCCATGGCTTCCGGCGCGAGGCAACTTAATTGAAAGTCCACGAGTCCGGTCAAGCTAGCCGAGCGATCTACCAAAATGTTTTCGCCTCCAAAGTCACCGTGGCAGAGCACGGTTGGGCCAGGATCACAATTTCGGAATTCATTCAAGATGGCGTCCATGCGCAATCGCAGTGATGCTCTCTGGGATTCCTCGCGGATGATCATGGACGGGAAGTGGTCTACGAACGTGTGGCAAAGAGCCTCGTATTCGTCAGCCCAGTTGATTTGCTTCGCCCAAGCGTGATTGTGCGGAAGCTCGGCGTGGTGAAGTTGGCGCAATAGGCCGCCGAGCTCTGTGGAGAGATCGTTGGGTCGTGCGGTTTGCTCTATGCTCGGCGCCCAGGGGAGACCCGGGGATTTGGTCATGAGCGTGAACCAAGATCCGTCGGAAAGCACGCCTTCGCCCAGAATGCGAGGCAACTCCAAATCCGTGCATTGCTGAAAGGCCTCGATGCGATCCTTTGATTTTGAAAAAAACGGTGGGATCGAAAGCAGTCGAGACGCGGCTCGCATGCGCGGGTCGGCATCGCCAAGAATTTCATCTCTCAAGCGAATTCGATATAGCTTCAAAACCCAGTTTTCTTCGCCAGCGCACAACAAGAAAGTTTCCGATAGAACTCCGGCGGCCAATGGCGACACGGAAAGCTCGGAGCCATCAAGGTCTATTCGCGAAAAAGCGAGGGCTTCGCCAACTTGACGCATGGGCAGGGTGTCTTGATTCATTGTAAGCCATTCCTTCGCAGGTGGCGTCCCCAGGCCAATTCACAGCAATGATGAATCCAGTATGATTGCATCGGAATTAACGCGAGTGCTTGGCCAGTTACGGGCCGAAGCAGTGTGCATAGAATCTTCAAGCTCATTGGCTACCGATAAACAAGGGTGCAAAAAAAACAACGGCAAGCGAAATTCGTCCAATAAATTCGTCCAATCAAGTTGGGAATTGCTTCGAAGTTTAGCTTATTTACTATCATGCCCATGCGCTTGATTTGAGGCTCGCGCGAATTCATGAACTTGCATAAGTTGCTCGTTAAATCGCACGAATTCGAGGTGGCAGGTAATCGCAATCAAATACACAATCCGGCCAAGCGAGGCCGAAGATGCCCCCCATCTTCTGGACTTGTATTCACTCTCATTCAAGGGGGCTGTTCAGCCAACCCTTAAAGCATGGGAATGGAAGTATGGGGTTGGGATCACGGAGCCCTGCTCCTTAATCGCCACTCAAGAGTCAGACGGGGCCATTGTTGGTCACGTCGGTGGCATCCGCATTCCGACTTGGTGCCGCAATGAAGAGCGGGCGGTCATTCATTCCACGGACAACATGCTCGCGCCTTCGCGCCGACGAGGATTGCGGCATGTTGGCGCTTTTGTGCGCATGGCCAACGAATTCATGGAGAGATCGATTTTTGACGACTCCACGAAGGATTTCATTGGTTGGGGCTACCCAACGGCAGCGAACTTTCGAATGGGCCAGCGCTTTTGCAAGCATTCGCTCTATCGCAATGTGAATGTATTGACGATGCGCTCAATTGCTAACACCGTTTGGGAACCCAACGGCGTTGAAGTACGCCCAATCCAGGGTTTTGATGCGGAATTCGATGAGCTGTGGGGTCGCTTTCGCACAGACGTAGAACTTGCTTATTCGCGTACCGCGGCCTATTTGAATTGGCGCTACGTCGAGTGCCCTTCAAATGAATATGTGTTGCTTGAAGCTCGCGATGCCAGTTCGACAAACGGCAGCGGCCGCCTGCGCGGTCTAGCGGTCGCAAGGCGTGGCGGTCTTGTTGAAGACATTTGGATGATTGTTGATTGGGTTGTGCCGCGCGAGGATTCAAAGGCGCGCGAAGCATTGATCGATGCTTGCGCGACTTTAGCGCTGCAGGATGGCAGACCGACACTGGTCGCCTGGTTCCCTGAATCGATGCCCGAATTCGCTTTTTTTCAGGAGCTGGGCTTTCGAGTCGAATTCACTTCCATGATTCACGCCGGGCGATCTTCCGACGCATCCATGCGATCATTTGAGATTCGCCAGGCTGCGTACACGACTTTTGGGGATATGGACTATCTCTAAGTTGCGCTGAGGGCGAACTCCAATTTCGTCGTGCTCCGCAGAATCGAGCTGCGCCAAGTCCGATCGCTCCCACTCACGAATTGGACAGCTCTCGATCGGACCAAGTGTGTCGCAAAATGCACACACCAGGTTCACGCCTGTTGGTATGGATCTGTAGCGGCTTGGGCATGCTGTACTCGTGATAGCGATGGGTGCCCTCTTCATCGAGCAACCAAACGGCAACGATGTACTCGCCTGCCAGGAGCGGGAATTCCGGCAATTCGAGCGCTATGCACCCATGTTCGCCGTGCAACGGGCGGGCGTCAAAATGGGTGCCCGCACCGGCGGCTAGAGTATTGTCGCGACGAATGAAACCGATCCCGACCTGAAGCGGAGCGCTTGTACTTCCGGCATCCCATTGAATTTGAATTTCGATCGAATCTCCCGTTCGCGCCCGATCCAGCTCCCTGTTGGTGCCGAGCTCGTAGATCCGGGCTGATTGAATGGAGGGATGACGGGGCGACGTTGATGTATTGCTTGCGTGGTGGCGGGCGCCGCTCAATGCGGTTACTGGAATACGGACTTCGTCGCGTGGCTCGGATCCCCCGCTTCGATACCAATCTTGGTAGGCGCCGGTGACTTCAACGACATCGCCAACCGCTGCTGCCTGGCCACCATTCAGCCATAGGGCTCGATCGCACAACTGTCGTAGGTCGTAAATGCTGTGACTGCAGAAAAGCAAAGTCGCACCGGACTTCCGCAATTTCGATAAACGGTCCACGCACTTCTTTTGAAAGTAGCTGTCTCCAACGGCAAAGACTTCATCCAAGATCAACACATCCGGCTGCAGCGACATGGCGATGCTAAAGCCCAAGCGCACAGCCATTCCGGCCGAATACGTTCGTAATGGAGCATCAAAGAATTCGCCCAGCTCGGAAAACTCGTGTACTTGTTCAATAAGCTGATTGGACTTTGAACCGCGCCAACCGCGTAGAATTCCACTGGTGCGTGCATTCTCACGACCCGTTGCGCCGGACAGGAGCCCGGCACCTAAATCGAGCAAGCTCGTAATGCGGCCATCAATGCGGTAGCGCCCGGAGCTTGGGCTTTTGGTTCCGGCGAGTACTTCGAGCAATGTTGATTTGCCGGCTCCATTCGAACCGCAAATTCCAAGGCTGCTGCCTCGCGGAACGGAAAAACTCAGGTCGTGCAAGGCCCGAAACTCGCGATGTCTGGGAAGCCGACCCAAGCTCAATCCCTCGATCAATCGCGCAAGATTGTTGGGGTAAATCCGATAGGCTTTGCCGAGCTTCTCGGTTTGAATTGCGTTCTTGGTCATATCGTTCGGACCAGCCTCGAACAGTGATTGCCATCGCCGCACTTGCTAATCCAAGCGAAATTCTATCACGAATAGTTGGGCGGTTAGTTTGAAGCTTGGGCGGGGTTGCTTGCATTTCAGCCATGGTTGCACTCCCAATGACCCCAACACTCACGGGGCCCTGAGGAACTGTGGGGGGACTGCTCAACATGTGCTTGCGATTGCATCGTGGACCATCACGTACCCAAGCCCGGGGTGGGGACTCAAGGAGAGAAGAGCATCCGCACTTTGGACGCAATATGCGCTCGAACCATGGCGCTTGCCAAGATCGCGCGCGATCCCCGGATGGGTGGGATAAAACTTGCGCAAGAAAGAAGCAGGGGCGGCTTACAAGATTGCGCCGACGGGCAATCTTCCGCACTGTAGGTAGACAATTTGGACATTTCCCAGGGGCGGGTGGCGGAGTGCAATGAGATGAAACCTGAAGCAAGTGCGGACTTCCTGCGCCAGGCGGTTGTCGAAGGGGCTGAGGTGTTGGGTCGCTTCTACGATCAACTCGAAGAGCGCGAAGTTTGTCCCTCCTATTCGAAGGCGGGGCTTTTCCGCTCCTATGAAGGCACGCTTTCGGAGCGCGGAATCGGTTGGGAAGCGATGTTGCAGGAAGTTGAGCGCGACGTGCTGCCGAAGTCGATGGCGATCACGCATCCGCTGTACTTGGGTCTTGTGAATTCGACGCCCATGCCGGGCGGAATTCTCGCCGATCTCATTGTTTCAGGCCTCAACAACAACTGCGGGGGCTACCACCAAAGCCCGGCAATGAGCGCCGCCGAAGCTGAAGTTGTGCGCGCCTTCTCGAAACTAGTTGGTTGGGAGTCCGGTGCCGCCGGTATGGTTCTCCCCGGTGGATCTTTTGCAACCCTGCAGGGTTTGCAGTTGGCGCGCGACACCCAATTGCCCCAGTGGCGCAGCGAGGGACCGCAATCATTGAGTGGAGCTCCAAGGCTCTACACCAGCGACGCGGTGCACTTCTCAGTGTCGCGCGCGGCAGCCACTTTGGGCGTAGCCAATCGGGATGTGGTTCGAGTGAAGTCCACGGGGCGCGGCCAAATGATTGCTGAGGAGCTCGCCAAATGCCTCGACCGCGACATCGAAGCGGGAGCGCTACCCCTGGCCGTTGTCATTTCGCTTGGAACGACGGGTACCGGTGCGATCGACCCGATTGATGCGATTGCAACGATTTGCGCCGAGCGCAATGTTTGGTTGCACGTGGACGCATGCTACGGCGGCGCAGCACTCTTGCTCGATGAACTAAATCCACGCACGCAGGGCATCGAGCGCGCAGACTCGATTTCCATCGATCCACACAAATGGTTCTTTGTACCGCTAACTTGCGCCCTGTTGCTTCATCGCCACCCCGATAGCGAATTGGCAACCTTTGACCTCGCCGCCTCCTACATTCCAACTTGCAACAGCGTCGGAGCCTGGCAACGGGGTCTGCCAACCTCGCGGCGTGCGTCGGGCTTTACGGCATGGATGGCCCTGCGCATCCACGGCTGGGGTGCAGTGCGCGAGGCCGTGCGCAGAAACGTCGATCTTTCCCGCTTGCTCGAGAAAAAATTGGAGGCCATCGGCTTCCACGTCATGCCCGGTGGAGAACTCTCGGTCGTTTGCTCGCGTTTTGAGCGCGCCGGGGCCAGTCCCGAGCAAATGGACGCCGAGCAAAGTCGAATTGCCCTAGCCGTCTCAGACGATGGCGTGGCCTGGTTCTCCACCGTGAATCACGACGGCCGACTTTGGCTGCGAATGAATATGGTCAACATCTACACGCGCGAGCGGCATTTAGACGCGTTGATCGAAGTCTTGAAACGCATTGTTCAACCAGCGGCGGTTTGATTCAGCTGAATTGCCAACTGCGAGCCAAGTGAGGCCCATAATGTGTGGCCCCATAATGTGTGGCCATGAGACAGAGGCGAATGAGAGAGCTACACTTCGGGGGCTCTAAGCGGACTCTCCGAGCGCCAACCTCACCATGAAAATCGCGATTACGCACACCCGCTACATTGCTCGCGGCGGCGTCGAGCGCTACATCTACGATCTTGTACGCCGTCTCTTGGCTGAGGGGCACGAAGTACATTTCTTCTGCCACTTTTGGGATGACGAGGTTTTGCCCGAGGTGCTTTTGCACAGGATTCCAAACCACTGGAAAGCTGTGCGCTTCATGAAAGTACGGCACTACGACGCGTGGTTGCGTGAGCACGTGCGGCGCGAAGACTTCGATATCGTGCACGGATTTTCAAAGAGTTCGAGTCAGGACATCTACACCGACGGTTCAGGCTGCTTGCTCGATTACCAGGCTTACTCGATCGCTGAAGGTCGCGGGGGCACCCTGCGGCGAACTCTAAAACGTCACGGCCTGTATCAGCGCGAAGTCTTGGCAATTGAGAAGCGGCGGCACAAGCGGGGCAACTTCTTGCGCATCGTGACCATGGCGGATCTTTGCAAGGATCAGATCCAGCGCAGGTATGGATTGAACGACAGTGAGGTCGTCACGATCTACAACGGCATCGATACGGAGCGCTTTCAACCAAGTCATCGCGCTGCGCTCGGCGTTGAAGCCCGCCAGCGTTTCGGTCTGTCCACAGACGCTTTTGTCGCTTTGTGTATCGGCAACGATTATCACCGCAAGGGCGTTCCGACTCTGATCGACACTGCGGAGCTGCTCAAGCGCGAAGGCTTTCCGGGTGATCGGAAACCATTAATCGCGGTCGTGGGCAACGAACGCCCCGCCATGCTGGCCGAGATCAAAGCCGACATCGAACGTCGGGGGGTGGCCGACATCATTCAAATTTTCGGCCCGCAAAAAGAGATCGACGCTTGGCACGCTCTGTCCGACGCCTTCGTCTTGCCGACGCGCTTTGACGCCTTTGGCAATGTCGTGCTCGAAGCGCTGGCAACCGGGGTTCCTCCCATCGTCGCGCGCGCAGCGGGTGCCGCCGAACTGATCGAACACGACGTCAACGGTTGGGTGCTCGAGGACCCCCGCGACGCGCAAACAATCGCTCAACACTTGCGCGCACTTGCTGCCGAACCTGAGCTTGCGGAACGCATGGGCCGCGCCGCAAGATCCACAGCCAAGCAATACTCCTGGGAGCGCCACTTCCAATCCATGCTCTCCCTCTACGACGAGGTCGCATCGGAGAAGAAGCAACACGCCACCGTTTCAGCCCAGAGTTGAGCCCTACTTGAGCTGTTCGGAGGTCATGCCCGCGTACACAATCTTGTGCGCAACGGCTCTTGAGAGTTGAATTTGGAAGGTGTACCGAGCTTGTAGCGAGAGCATTGCAATCAAGGCAAATAGCCCGCATCCAAGTAGATTGAGTTGTCGCTCAGGTTCATCTCGGCCCAATCTTGATCCGTTAGGAAGAGCGAACTATCCAAGATTCCATCTCGATTCCGATCTAGAAGCAGCAAGCAACCGCATTCGGTTCGCGAATGAAATCGAAACCCGTACATGTATCCCATGAGCGGGTGGTCCCTTCCGCCAAAGCGGGCAGACAAGGAACCTGAAAGACGTTCTTCCAAAGGAGCGTCGGATGGTTGTGTTGCACGGAATTGAATTGTCACAACGCCGGTCTTTAGATTCACCGAATAGACGTCTTTGGAGTCCCAATACTGAACGAATAAGGCTGGGGTTGAACTCATGCTCCTAAACATGTGAACCACCATGTCTCGACTGATGTCCGCGGAATCATAAATTCCTGCTATGCCGCTGATTTTGGAATCCAAGGCCTCGGTTCCATGCGCATCTGCTCTAAGCGTAGGAGGCTCCAGAGTAAATTCTTGAATTACGGTGAAACCGTTTTCGCGCTTCCCTGCAACGCAGATCTTATTAGCTGCCGACCGAACGATTGCGGTTGGGTAATAGGTTAAGGCAATATTCTGATAACCCATCGGTTGTGAGAAGACGCTGCCTGACCTGAGTTGGAACCAATCGATTCGAATCAGTTTGTTTCGGGTTTCGTATCCTAGTACACCCCAATTCTGATCAAATTTGATTCGGCATCCAGAGCCACCATTCAAACCCCATAGTTCGAAAGGCGGAACTCCTCGATGGATTTCGGGGGGGCTAGGCTGGAAGCTCCCAGAAATTGATAGAAGCAAGACAAGTATTGAAAGAATCATTGGTTCTAAGGATGCGAGTTGCGCTCGAAGTCAGGGAGTCAACTCGCTGCGGTCTGGCTGAACCACGGTCTGCACTCGAGCGTGGCGATCATTTCGGCGGTGGCGTGGGTGAAGGTGTGGTAGCGGTGGACGAGGTCGTGACCGGCCTTCGCAATGCGTTTGCGCTCGTCCGGGTGGGCTAGGTAGTGCTGGGCCAGCTCTGCGCACTCGGCTTCTGAGTGAAACCAGACTAAGTGTTCGTGGTTGTTGAAGAACTCTTCGAGGCCGGGGATGTAGTGCGTTAGGAGGCATCCTCCGCAACCGAGGGTTAGCCAAGTGCGATTGGAAAAATAGAGATCGACGTCGCTGCGGGCGTCCATTCCGACAATCAGGGCTGCCGAAGCGCAAATGTCACCGTAGAGCTTGGGTTCAACGTGATCATGGGTTGGAGCAATACCCAGTTGCTCTTGCCAGCCGCGGCCGTAGAGCTTGACGTCGAATTGCTTGGCAAGAGTTGCCATCAAGCCGACTCGACCCGCGTCGGAGGCTTGTCCGATGAAGGCCAAATCGGAGCGCAGCTCCGGGCGCATTGCGCCGAGCCTGTGATCGGTGGGATCCACGCCGCCACGCAAATAGACACAGCGCGGGACTCCTTTGGATTCAAGAACAGGTATGAGCCCGCGCGCAGTTGTGAAGAAGATGTCGCACTTGCGCCCCGTTGCGACCAAACCCTCATCCGGCTCGCACGGGTCCGGCAACGGCAAGTCTTCGTAGTACAAGATCACCGGCAAGTCCTTGGGCATGGCGTCCAAGAGATCGGGCGTGGCGTCCGCTTTGTAGACCAAAATCATGTCGGGCTTCCACGACCGCGCCAGAAGCCCAAGCGCGCCGTTCCTTCCGCGCTTGCCCAGGAATCGGCGCCATTTGCTCGGGCGCACCCAAAGTACTTGGTGGCCGTTGTTCTCAAAGCCGCGGATCAAGTGGCTGGGGACGCGGGTGTGGCGCTTGCGCTTGGAGAAGAAGAGAATGCGCCGCGCCCCGGGAGGCGGCAAAATCTCACTCACCTGCGCCAGCGCCAGGGCGGGCAGCTTTGCCCCCGCATTCCCTACTTCGCCGTCCATTGCGCCCGAACTAGTCATCGGCGGCCATCCTATCCGCTGGAACGCAACGTCAATCCTCCTACTCACTGATCGTAAGCATCAATCGTGGCTGAGTCCTTCCAACGAACCCCGCTCAAGCTGAGCAAGAAGCGCACGGTCTGGCTTGAGCGTTCTTCGGAAGGGCCGCGCGTGGTCAAGCATTTCCACGATCCGAGCAAGTTCGTGCTGTGGCGCGACCGGTTGCGCGCGGGCCTTGAGCATCGAATTCTCAAGCATCTCGACCAACACGGAGTTCGAGTGCCGAAAATCCTGGAATTGCGGCGCGGCAGCCCCGGTTGGGAACTGCACATGCAATGGGTGCCGGATTCCGTCGGCATGGACGAGATTCTGCACGAAGGAGCCGAGTGGCCCGCTAGCCAGGCCGGCTTTGCGCGCGAGTTGGGGCGCGCACTTGCGGCCGTGCACAAGTCGGGCTTGGACCATGTCGACTTGCATCCCGGCAATGTGCTCTTGGACGCCGAGGGGCGAGCTTGGTTGATCGATTTCCATCAAGCGCGCATCGCCAAGCGACTGACGCGACACGTATTCGAGCGCGACTTGATCGCCTTAGCGGGACAGTGCCGCGAGGGAGTTTCAGCTCGCTTCCGAGCGCGGGTCCTGTGCGCTTGGCGCAAAGCGATGGGGACCGAATGGCTGAAGGACTTCAATCCCAATGAAGATTGGGCCGCCCACGCGGAAGCTCGCGCACGTCAGTGGCGGCGCGAAGACGGAGCCTGGCGCCCCGAGGCTTGGATGCGCGCATTGGCTCGCGGCGAAACGGCGCGCAGCCTGAGCCGCATTCGACGCGACTGTGATTTTGAAGGCGAATTGCGCGCCGATGCGAGCACGTCTGCTTTGATCGCCCAAGGCGGAGGCCTGGCGCAAAGTGTCGAGCTTACGGGTCTCGGCAGCCGTTCCGTTTTGATTGAACGGGGCGCCTTAGGTGAGTTGGCGAAGGCTTTTGAAGGCAGTGTCCGCCTCTTCGGGCACGGCTTGCCCGTTGCGGAGCCGTTGTGTTTGGTTCCGGGCGAAATCCCCTGGGCTGCCTACGGGCTACCCGATGGCTCGTTACTTGCCCATTCGGACAAGCCATGGACCCTTGAGCAAGTTCGGTCGCTCGGAGAGTTGATCGGCGGTTTGCACGACCGAGGTATTCGCTGCGATCGCCTGCGCGCAGACAATGTCGCGTTTACAGCTGATGGCAAGGTCTTGTTGTTGTCCGCCCCGCATCTTGAGAGTTTTGATCTACCGCCGAGCGCCGGCGAATTGGACGGTCGATTTGATGCGGTATCTACGCTCTCGGCCGGTTGGTGGGATAGCGACTTGAAACGGCGTCAAGCCTTCGAATCCGGATACCTTTCGGCCTTTAGGTCCGGAAGCGTTGAGCTGCGGGAGCTGGGCGCTGCCCTGCGTTCTTGAGTGCCGTCAATCCGTCTGGATGCCAAAGTCCACGTGCGCGGATTGGCGCGGTGAACACCGTGCGTTTGTCACTTACCTAGAAAGTGACCGGCCGCCCTCGAACAAATTGCGGCGGGATGCCACGGCGGGGCATCCTGTTGCTCGCACCCTAAGCGCGTCGCGTGCCGAGCAACGGTGCGCTTAGGAAGGCGAGGATGTAAATCGCTCCGCCGATCCAGATCACGGCTTGGAAGCCGAAGGCTATGGACAGAGCGATGGTCAGCACGCTGCCGAGTACGGACGTGTAGCCGTTGATGCCCCAGGCCCAGCTCACCAGGCTGATGGGAGCGTCCGTAAGGCGTGAAACGCCCAGCGGGAACGGCATGCCCATGGAGATTGAAAGCGGAGCCAGCAGCAAGACTGAAATGGCGATGCGCGCGCCCGTACCCAATTGCAGGGTGGCGTCAAAAATCGGACCCAGTATCAGGGGGTAGATGGCTGCGAGCGCCACGACCACGATGATTGCCGGGCGCGGTCCGGAGAGGCGCGAGGAGAAGGCGCTGCCGACGCCGCTGAAGATCAGCACGCTGAAGAGCACAACAGCCAGGCTGTAGAGCGGGTTGCCTAGGTACAGGACAAATTGCTGGCTCAAGACCACTTCAACCAAAATGAAACCCAGGCCTAACGCGCCGAAGTAGAAGAGAATCGGCAGCAGGCTTTGGTCTTGGTCCCGGCTGGTTTGACGCAGCTTGCGCAGGGGCAAAATGACGAACAGCGAGGCGACCAAGCCCAACAGACCCAACAGGATGATCAGGATTCCGTGCGCGGTAATTCCGCCGAGTGGGTTCTTAAAGCTCTCCTTCTTGAGCAGCTGGCTGAAGCGCGAGGTTTCGAAGAAGAAGGGGCGGTTGTCGTAGGGCGGTGAGACGTCGTAGGGGTAGGCCTCGAGCCATGCCGCTTTGTCCGTCGATGCAGCAAAGCTGTCGAAGTGATTCTCCATGGCCAAGCGCGTGGTGGGGTTGAACCACTCCGAAGGTCGCGCCGGATGATAAATCGGCCGGAATTGCTTTTCCTCGCAGGTGGTGTCGAGTCGCGCCAATTCCTCGTTTGTGAACGGTTGGTGCCCGAAGAGAATCACGGAGAAGCCGTTGCTCTCCACCAAGTAAATGTTGCGGCCGGGCTCGGCCACGCCGGCATCCTCAAGGGCGCTCCAAGCCAACACGAACAAGCGCAGCGTGTTGCGTGGCAGGCCCTGGTCATCGGGCAGAACCCAACGGGTCAGGGTGACCAACCCGCCTTCTTTGGTGTGCTCGAGATAGGTCGAAAAGGCTTCGCGCGTATAGAGGAAGTTCTCTGACAGTGAAAAGGCGCCGGCTTGTGTCGTGGAGGCCGTATCGACACCCGAGAGTTGAACGATGTCGTAGCGATTGTCGTCGCGCTCCAAGTAGTGGCGACCCTCGGCCACATGCACTTTGACTCCCGGTTGCCTTTCGGGATCGTATAGACCGCCTTGGAAGTCGAGGAAAGCCTCGCGCACGCAGCGCACGACGCCGGGGTTGATCTCAACGCCGGTGACGGTCTTGGCGCCGAATCGCACGGCACTCAGCAAATCCATGCCGCCGCCGGCTCCGATGCACAGCACATCGGCTTTCGGCCTGATGCGGTGCACGAGCGTGGCGGGCAAGTACTCCAGGATCTCCGGCGGTGCTTCGGGAGTGCCGGTCGGGCCGCCCTTCCACTCCATGACATTGGTCATGGCCCAGGAGTCGATCGTGATTCCCTTTTGCTTGGGGAATTTGCCGTTCCAAGCGGAGGAAAGTCCCCAAAGCCCCCAGGAGGGTAGGCCCGTGGGCCAAATGAAGCCGTCCACCCTCGAGAGGCTGGTCCACTCTGTGAACTCAACCAAGCTGTGCGGTCGAACCTCGTACGTGCCGTCGGGTTGAGTGGCGACCGCGCTGGTGGGAATGCGCTGCTTCTCGCCGTAGGGATCGGTGAAAATCGCGTGATCGCCGTCGAGCTCGTACTTGGTGAAGACGAGCACGCCTCCGTCAACCAAGTCAATTTCGCGCGCGCCCTTGGTTCGATCCCACTGCTCAACGTGGAAGAGCGGTTTGGATTCGGGTGCGGCCAAGTGCAAGGCGTCGTGGCGGCCGTCCCAGTTGAGAAGCAGCAGGGCACCCAGGGACAGCAAAACCGGTTGCAGCAACATGCGCGGCGAACTGCTGAGGCCGAACATGAGCGCTGCTAACGCCATTAGAAGCGAACCGAAGAGCACAACATCGGTTGCGCTCCAATGGAACATGTCGAAGAGCACAATTGCGGCGGCACAACCGGCACCCGATCCGATCAGGTTCGAGCTATAAACGAGGCCGGCCTTCGCGCGGTGCAGGGCGATCGTGGCGCTGACGGTCGCACCCAAGAAGAAGAAGGGCACGAGCAGCACGATGATCTGCAGCAGCAGCCCGCCCTCGTTGCGATTGCGCAGCACGTGCATGGCGTCCACGCGCGTGTGCACGACGACCCACAGGGCCAAGGCGTTGCTGAGGGCGGCCCAGCAAGAGAGTTTCCCCAATAGGCCGGCGCCGCGATCGAGCAGTTCCGGTTTGGTCGCCAGCCAAACCCCCGAAAGGGCGAAGCCGAGCAAGGCGATCGAGATCACCAGGAACCCGAAGTGGTACCAGAGAACGATCGAGAAGATCTTCGCCAGCGCTACTTGGATAAGCAGCAAGCCGCAGGAGATCAGAAAGAGCGCTCCCAGGCGTGAAGTGGGGACGGGCTCGGAGGCGGCGGGTGCGGTCATCGAGTGCTGGGCGGGGGTGGAGCCCGAGGCTCCCGGTTAGGAGGCGAAGATCCTACGCGGGTGCGCGGAGTCGGGGAAGTTCTGCGGCGTGGCAGTGAGTTTCCGAGGGCCAGAATTCGCCTCACAGGACGGCATTGGGCGCCCCGCCGGCCATCGGGGCGCCGGGGCGCCGGCCACGGGTCGCCGGTCTCACTTTGCAGAGTCACAGGAATTGCGCCCACTCGCTCGAACTCGATTTTGCTTGGGGCCGGCTGGCCTATCGGACGCATGCAGCCCCAGCTGGAGGCCGCGGGCCCGAATGCAAGTGGAGGCCGAGCGCCGGTTTGGCGGGTAGGCTGTGCGGATTCAACCCAGGAGACAGGCCATGAAGGACCTTTACGCTGAACATTTCAAGGCGCGCCAGAGCGATCTCGACGCCGCCCTCGAAGCCACTGGATTCGATGCCCTGGTGATCGGGGCGGGCGCTCCGATGCGCTATTTCGCCGATGATCAGGATGCGGTTTTTCGCAGCACGCCCCATTTCAACCATTGGTTGCCGCTCGAGGGGCCGCATCACCTGCTGTGGCTTCGATCGGGCAAGAAACCTGTGCTCGTGCGCGTTGCTCCCGAGGACTATTGGTACGAGCAAGCGCCCCTGGGCGACCCCTTCTGGGCTTCCCACTTCGACCTGCGCGAAGTTCCCGGCCCCACGGAAGCGTGGAACGAAGTCGACCCCGAGGGCCGTACGGCTTACATCGGCAACGATGGATTGCGCGCCGTCGAAAACGGCATCGAGCAGGCCTGCCTCAATCCCGAGGAGCTAACCGCCCGATTGGATTGGAATCGCGCCTACAAGTCAGCTTACGAAGTCGCTCACTTGGAGATCGCCGCGGAACTGGGCGCGCGCGGGCACGTGGCCGCCAAAGCCAGCTTTGAAGCAGGCGGGTCCGAATTGGAAATCCACCGCGCGTTCGTCCAGGGCACGGGTTCCCCGGAATCGGATTTGCCCTACCCAACCATCGTCGGGCTGGATGAAAAGGGCGCCATCCTGCACTACACGGGCAAACGGACGGGGATTGAGGGTCGCGTGCTCTTGATTGACGCCGGCGCGCGTTCCGGCGGCTACTGCTCAGATATCACGCGCACTTGGACGCGCGCGGGTTGCGACCCGATCTTTGCGGAGATGGTCAAGGGCGTGGACCGTTTTCAGTTGGAGCTTTGCGACATGGTGCGCCCGGGCATTCCCTATCCCGACATACATATTGCCGCTCACGTCAAAGTCGGCGAATTGCTGCACGAATTGGGGGTTTTGAAGCTCGCGGGCGAGGATGCGATGGAGGCCGGGGTGACAACTCCCTTCCTGCCGCACGGCGTCGGTCACTTTCTCGGCATTCAAGTGCACGATATTGGCGGGCATCAGCGCGACCCCAAGGGAGGAAGCCAACCGCCGCCCGATGCGCACCCTTACTTGCGCACGACGCGCCAAATCGAGGAGCACGAAGTGTTTACCATCGAACCGGGCATCTACATGATCGAGATGCTCCTGCGCGAGCATCGCTCGGGTAAGACAGCCGCGCATTTTGACTGGTCCCTAATCGATCAGTTGATTCCATTCGGCGGAGTGCGCATCGAAGATGACGTTTTGGTCACTGGGAACGGACATCGCAACCTGTCGCGCGTGCACGTCTAGCTGCCACCCATCCTTGCAAAGTGCCTTTCAGCACCTTCTTTCCATTCGCGCCCGCTGCCGCGTGCCAGCCATCTGTACCGCGCAGGTCCCCATTCGATTTGGACAAATTCCTGCTTGGAGTCAGCGAAGGCCGCGATCCAGCCTTTGGACTATGCGGGCCACCGCTTCCTGAATTCGGCCGTGAACTATGACAGCTGTGCGTGAAGCCCGCCGTTACCCCTTAGCGCTCAAGCTGGCCTTGTCGCTGATCTCAGTGCTCGCTTTCTTGGCGTTGAGCGAAGGCCTCTTGGCCTTGATGGGCGTTGGCACCAGTACGTCCATAGAAGACCCCTACGTGGGCTTTTCCGCTTACTCGCCGCTTTACGTGCCGGATGGTGATTCGGGCTATTTGGTCACCGCTGAGTCCAAAACGGCATGGTTCAACCGCGAACGGTTTCTAAAGCGCAAGCCCGAGGGCACCACACGCATCTTTTGTTTGGGCGGTTCGACAACGTACGGCAGACCCTTCGAAGGCAACACAAGCTTCAGCGCTTGGCTAGGCGAGTATCTAGCGGCCGCTTGCCCCACGCGGAAATTTGAAGTGATCAATGCGGGCGGCATCAGTTACGCCAGCTACCGTGTCACGGTCTTGATGGAGGAGTTGGCCAAGTACGAGCCCGATATATTTGTCGTCTATACGGGTCACAACGAAGCTCTCGAAAAGCGGACATACGCTGATTTGACCGCGACATCGCCACTTCTCTTAGCCGGCGGGTCGATTCTTGGTCGCACGCGCGTATACAGCGCGATCAGAAATCTGGCTCAGCCAGAGGCAGCCTCCGGCGAGGAATCGAATGAGCGCTATGAACTCGGCGAAGAAGTGCGCTCGCGCTTGGATCAGAGTTTCGGTCCAGAGGATTACACGCGCGATGATGAGCTGATGGCGAACATCGGCCGGCACTATCGTTTCAACTTGGAACGCATGGTGCTGCAAGTCCGCTCCACAGGGGCGCGCATATTGTTTGTGACGCCGGCGGCCAATTTGAAAGATTGCTCACCTTTCAAAAGCGAACACGGCCCGGCGTTGAGTGCTGAGCAGATCGCGCGATTCGAGGAGAGCTACGCCCGCGGCTTGAATCTCGCTGCAAGCGACAATCACGATGCGGCCAGAAAAGAGTTGGAAGCGGCCCTGGCGTTGGATGATCGCTTTGCCGGGGCGCACTACGCGCTCGGACGATCTCTGCTGGCCTTGGGCTTGGAAGCGGAGGCCCAGAAGTCTTTTGAGCGCGCGATTGACGAGGACATTTGCCCCCTGCGCGCAGTAAGTAATTGGCGCCGCACGCTGCGCGAAGTAACGCAGGCGGCAGGCGTGCCCTTGCTTGATTTTGAAGCTCTTTTGAGCGACGCGGCTCGCGCAAGCAGCGGGCAGAACATTCCCGGCTTGGATCTATTCCTAGATCACGTGCATCCATCGATTGAAGGGCATCGATTGCTGGCGCGGGCACTGCTCGATCGATTTGAAAGCGAAGGGTGGCTTGCGATCGAC